>NZ_JAQOSR010000098.1:0-33664 GCF_046718885.1 Bradyrhizobium sp. UFLA01-814
GATGATCGGCTGCTGCAATTCGAGCTGGGCATCGAGGTTGCGCACCGAGGCTGTGGCGGCGTCGACATCGGCCCTGGCCTGGCCGAGCGCGGTGCGGTAATCGCGGTCGTCGATCTCGGCCAGCAGCTGGCCGGCCTTCACCGGCTGGTTGTCGGTGACCAGCACCCTGGCGATGTAGCCCGAGACCTTCGGGGCGATGATCGTGGAGTCCGCCTTCACATAGGCGTCGTCGGTGGTTTCGAGGTAGCGGCCGGTGGTGAGGTAGTCGTAGCCAAAGTCGGCTGCCACGGCGACGCCGATGATCGCGACGAGCCCGAGCGCCACCCGCTTGACCGTTTTCCGTGACGGACAGAGACCGATTTTTTCCGATTCTTCAGGGACATAAGTGGTGGTCGACATGACATCCTCCGGGTCGAACATTTGCGTCCTTCCAGAAAGGGCGCCCAGTACGGCCCTTAGATGCAATGTCCTCCCCGCTGTGATAATCCCGATAAAACTGGAAGCATTATCAAGCCAGCGCTGATAATCCGGACCTTGCCGAATGGATCGCCTGACCAGCCTGACCGCCTTCGTCCGGGTCGTGGATACCGGCGGCTTCTCCGCCGCCGGCCGCAAGCTCAACATGTCCACCACCATGGTGAGCAACCACGTGCAGTCGCTGGAGGACCGGCTCGGCGCCCGGCTGCTCAACCGCACCACGCGCAAGGTCAGCCTCACCGAGGTCGGCCAGGCCTATTACGACCGCTGCGTTCAGATCCTCGCCGATATCGAGCAGGCCGACGACATCGCGGGCGCCCAGCAATCGGTGCCGCGCGGCACGCTGCGCATCTTCACCAACACCCATCTCGTCCAGTTCCTGTCGCCGGCGGTGGCCGAGTTCCTCGCCACCTATCCCGAGGTCAAGGTCGATCTCACGATCGGCGAGCGCAATGCCGATCTGATCGACGAGAATTACGATCTCGCCGTGCGCATGGTGCCGCCGCCGGACTCCAGCCTGATCGTGCGCACTATCGCGACCTGGCGCCACGTGCTGTGCTGCTCGCACGGCTATATCGAGCAGAACGGCAAGCCAACGCTGCTGGCCGATCTCTCCACGCGCAACTGCATGCGTCACGCCAACTACCCCTATGGCGACGAGTGGCGCTTCGCCGACCGCAAGGGCACGCCGGCCGCGGTGCGGGTCTCCGGAAATCTGATCTCCAACAGCGGCGAAACCCTGAAGCTCGCGGCGCTGGCCGGCGTCGGCGTCTTCCTCGCGGCCGGCTTCCTGGTCCGCGACGAGCTGGAGTCGGGACAACTGGTCCGCTTGCTGCCCGAATACCGGCCGGTCGAGCTCACGATGAACGCGGTCTATCCGCACCGCCATCACCTCTCGGCGAAGGTCCGCACCTTCATCGACCTCCTGGTCCGTCACGCCACCGAGCAGCAGAAGCTGATCAATCCGTATTCGTGAGCGAAGGTGCGCGGATGCTTGCGATGATGGCACGCGTGCGCCCTTCATCACCGTCATCCTGAGGAGCCGCGCAGCGGCGTCTCGAAGGATGCACGGCCCGGCTGCTGGCCGTTCATCCTTCGAGGCTCGCTCCGCTCGCACCTCAGGATGACGGGACTAATAGTGCGACGTTCCTTCCGCGTCATGACCACCCGGCAGCCGTTGCATAGCCGTTGCGTGTATGAAGATCGCCTCACCTGCCGGGGGCCCGTCATGCCGCTTCGTCTCCTCGCATCACTCCTGTTCGCGATCGCAGCAAATGTCCTGCTGCACGTGCCGGCGCGCGCCGCCCATCCCGACCACATCGTCAAGATCGTGGTGCCGTTCGCGCCGGGCGGCGGCACCGATGTCGTGGCGCGGACGCTGGCGCAGGAGATGCAGAAGGATCTCGGCGTCACCGTCATCATCGAGAACAAGCCGGGGGCGGGCACCATCATCGGCACTCAGAGCGTTGCGGCGAGTCCATCCGACGGCTACACGCTGCTGATGGCGACCTTCGCCAACGCGGTCAATCCGAGCCTCACCAGCAAGCTGCCCTATGACGCGCACAAGGATTTTGCGCCCGTGGCGCTGGTGGCGCGCTCGTTCAACGTCGTCGTGGTCAATCCGGCTTCGCCGATCAAGTCGATCGCCGATTTGATCGCGGCCGCGAAGGCCGATCCGGAAAAGCTGTCCTACGGCACCTATGGCACCGGCACCTCGGCGCATCTCGCCGGCGAACTGTTCAAGCACATGGCCGGGGTCAATCTCACCACCGTGCCCTACAAGGGCGCGGCGCCCGCCATCACCGACCTCTTGGGCGGCCAGATTCAGGTGATGTTCACCACGGTGGCAAGCTGCGCCTCGCTGGTCGAGGCCGGGCAGCTGCGCGCGATCGGGGTGACATCGGCTGAGCGCTCGGCCGCGTTCCCGCAATTGCCGACGGTGTCGGAAGCCGGCGCATCCGGCTATGTCGCGGAATCCTGGTACGGCCTCTACGCGCCGGCCAACACGCCGCCGGACATCATCGACCGCCTCAACAAGTCGGCAGCCAAGGCGGTGCAGGCAGAGGCCTTCAAGAAGCTCAGCGTCAATGAAGGCCTCGTGATGGTGGCCTCACCGCCGGCCGAGCTCGACCGCTACTTTGCCGGCGAGGAGGCGCGCTGGCGCAAGGTGATAAAGGACGCCGGCATCAAGGCCGAATAGGCGGCATGCGCCAGGTGACGATCACATCTTTTTGCGTCGCATTGCCGTAACCGTGATTCTAGACGCAACGAACCGGTTCCTGGATCGCTGCCATGATCAGCGGAACCTGCCGCCTTGAGCTGTGTCTTGCGTCAAAGAGTAGGCCATGTGGATTTTGTTGCTGCTGCCGTTCATCGGCTTGCTGTGGGTGCCGTTCTATAATTTCGTCGAGCCCACCCTGTTCGGCTTTCCCTTCTTCTACTGGTACCAGCTCGCCTGGGTGCCAATCTCCTCGCTTCTGATCTGGCTGGTCTATCGCAGCCGCCGGCCTGATGCCGACGAGCCGCGGTGAGGGGACAGCCATGACCGATCACATCGCCTGGGTGGCGCTCTGCGTCTTCGTCTTCTTCTTCGCGCTCGTCACCGTGATGGGCTTCTTCGCGGCGCGCTGGAAATCCGGCCCGGTCAGCGAGCATCTCGACGAATGGGGCCTCGGCGGCCGCCAGTTCGGCACCTGGATCACCTGGTTCCTGGTCGGCGGCGACTTCTACACCGCCTACACCGTGATCGCAGTGCCGGCGCTGGTCTATGCGGTCGGCGCCTATGGCTTCTTCGCGCTGCCCTACACCATCATCGTCTATCCCTTCGTGTTCGCGGTCATGCCGGTGCTGTGGAAGAAGGCGCATGCGAACGGCTACGTCACCGCCGCCGATGTCGTCCACGGCGCCTATGGCTCGCGCGCGCTCGAGCTTGCGGTGGCGTTGACCGGCCTGGTCGCGACCATGCCCTACATCGCGCTGCAGCTGATCGGCATGGAGGTCGTGATCAAGGCGATGGGGCTGTCCGGCGAACTGCCGATCATCGCCGCCTTCGTGATCCTCGCGCTCTATACCTATAGCTCCGGCCTGCGCGCGCCGGCGCTGATCGCCTTCGTCAAGGACATCATGATCTACATCGTGGTGTTGACTGCCGTGGTCGTGGTGCCGGCAAAGCTCGGCGGCTATGGCGCGGTGTTCGCGGCCGCCAACGACGCCTTCACGGCGAAGGGCGGCGCCACCGGCCTGACGCTGAAGCCTTCACAATATCTGCCCTACGCGACGCTGGCGCTGGGTTCGGCGCTTGCGGCCTTCATGTATCCGCACACGCTGACCGGCATCTTCGCCTCGAAGTCGGCGGATACCATCCGCAAGAACGCGATCCTGCTGCCGGCCTATACGCTGCTGCTCGGCCTGATCGCGCTGCTCGGCTACATGGCCCATGCCGCGGGCATCAAGGTGACCTCGCCCAACGACGTGGTGCCGATGCTGTTCAAGACGCTGTTCCCGGAATGGTTCGCGGGCTTTGCATTCTCGGCGATCGCGATCGGCGCGCTGGTGCCGGCGGCGGTGATGAGCATCGGCGCCGCCAATCTGTTCACCCGCAATGTCTGGAAGTCCTATGTCAATCCGGACATCACACACGCGGGTGAGGCGTCGGTGGCGAAGATCACATCGCTGGTGGTCAAGGTCGGTGCACTCGCCTTCATCCTGTTCCTGCCGACGCAATATGCGCTCGACCTGCAACTGCTCGGCGGCCTCTGGATCGTGCAGACGCTGCCGGCGCTGGTGTTCGGGCTGTTCACCGTCTGGTTCCGCGCCGAAGGGCTGCTGCTCGGCTGGGCGGCCGGCATCGGCTGGGGCACGTATACGGCGTGGAGCAACGGGCTGAAGCCGCTTGCCAGCATCTCGTTCGGCGATTCCAGCTACAGCTTCTATGTCGGGTTCGGCGCGCTGCTGCTCAACATCGTCGTGGCGGTGCTCGCGACCGTCGTGGTCGGCCTGATATCACCCGCCAAGCGCCGCGCGGCGGCCTGAGCCGTCGCCTTGGTCTGACGGGGCGGAGGCAAGTCGCGCGGTGAGTCGCGCGGCCTCCGCCCTGGTCTTTTCGATCGCGGCATCCTTCACCGGCCCATAGCCGCGAATCTCCATCGGCGCCTTTGCCAGCGCGACCAGATCGGGCAGCCGTGCCTTGTCGAGCTTGCCGAGCATGGTCTCGATCAGCGCCTCGTACCATGTGATCAGCTCGCGCTCGGCGCGGCGCTCCGCGCTGTAACCGAACACGTCGAACGCCGTGCCGCGCAGCCCCTTGAGCCGCGCGAGCAACCGCAGCGGCGTCTGGATCCATTGGCCGAACGCGCGCTTCTTCGGCCGTCCCCGTGCATCACGTCGCGCCGCGAGGAACGGCGGCGCAAGGTGATATTGCACCGTGAAGTCGCCGTCGAACTCGCGCTTGAGCTCGTCAAGGAAGCCGGTCTGCATATGCAGCCGCGCCACCTCGTATTCGTCCTTGTAGGCCATCAGCTTGAACAGCGCGCGGGCGACGGCGTCGGTGAGGGGAAGATCTTGTCTGCTTGATTCGATCTGTCCGCGTGCCCCGTCCGCCTCTCCCGCTTGCGGGGGAGGCCGGATCGCATCGACAGATGCGATCCGGGTGGGGGCTCTCTCCGCGATACGATTCGTGGTGAGACCCCCACCCCAACCTCGAGAGCGAGCTTCGCTCGCCTCGGACCCCGCAAGCGGGAGAGGGGGCGCACCTCCGTCGCGGCTGCTGCTCAGCGTGGCCTCGGCGCGGCGGACGCGATCGACCGTGGTCCGATAGCGCGCGGCGTAAGCCGCGTCCTGGTACTCACTGAGGAAATCCGCGCGGCGCGCAATCATCTGCTCGATCGTCTCCGGTGCATTGGCCGAGGCACCGTCAGCCTTCGGCAGGAAATCCGGATCGGCAAAGGCGATGCGGCCCCAGGCCAGCGCCTGCCTGTTGCGCTCGATCGCGACGCCGTTCAATTCGATCGCGCGGGTCAGCGCCTCCAGCGAGACCGGCACCAGGCCCCGCTGCCAGGCAAAGCCGAGCATCATGATGTTGGCATAGACGCTGTCGCCAAGCAGCCGCTCGGCCAGCGCGTTGGCGTCGATCATGGTGAGGTTGCCCGACCCGATCACCCGCTCGATCGCGCGCAAGCGAGCCGGCGAGGCGAGGTCGGCATCGCGAAACCGAACCACGTCGCCGGTCGGCATCTCGGCGATATTGACCGCAGCGCGCATCCCCTGGCGATAGGTGCCGGACGCCTTCGCCGACGAGCTCACCACGAGGTCGCAGCCGATCAGCGCGTCGGCCGCGCCCTGGTCGATCCGCACCTGATGCAGCGCCTCGGGCGTAGCCGCCAGCCGCAGATAGCTCAGCACGGGGCCGAACTTCTGCGCGAAGCCCGTGAAGTCGAGCACCGAGACGCCGCGGCCCTCGAGATGCGCGGCCATCGCGATCAGCGCGCCGACGGTGATGACGCCGGTGCCGCCGACGCCGGTGACGAGGAGATCGTAGGGACGCTCGAGCGCCGCGAGCTCCGGCACCGGCAGTGCCGCCGCGCGCGCGAGCGGATCGATCGCGCTTGCCGTCTTCGCCCGCCGCTTGCCGCCCTCGATGGTGACAAAGCTCGGGCAGAAGCCGTTGAGGCAGGAAAAATCCTTGTTGCAGGTCGAGAGGTTGATCCGGCGCTTGCGGCCGAACGGCGTCTCCTTCGGCTCGACGCTGAGGCAGTTCGATTCCACCGAGCAGTCGCCGCAGCCTTCGCAGACGAGGTCGTTGATGAAGGCGAAGCGCGCGGGATCCTCGATCGTGCCGCGCTTGCGCCGCCGCCGCTTCTCGGTGGCGCAGGTCTGCTGATAGATAAGCACGGTGACGCCGGAAATCGCGCGCAGCTCGCGCTGCACGGCGTCCATTTCCTCGCGCGGATGGATGGTGACGCCGGCGGGCAGGTCGGCCGGCGAGAAATGCGCGGGATCGTCCGACACCAGCGCGATCCGCGCGACGCCCTCGGCGCGGACAGAGTGAGCGATCGCCTGCACGCTGACCGGGCCATCGACCGGCTGGCCGCCGGTCATCGCCACCGCGTCGTTGAACAGGATCTTGTAGGTGATGTTGGCTTTCGCGGCGATCGCCTGCCGGATCGCCATTGAGCCGGAGTGATAATACGTGCCTTCGCCGAGATTCTGGAACACGTGGCTGTTGCCGGTGAATTTCGACGACGCCGCCCAGTTGACGCCTTCGCCGCCCATCTGGATCAGCGACGAGGTCTCACGGTCCATCCAGCTTGCCATGAAGTGACAGCCGATGCCGGCCAGCGCCTTGGAGCCTTCCGGCACCTTGGTCGAGGTGTTGTGCGGGCAGCCCGAGCAGAAATACGGCGTCCGCGTCGCGCCCGGCACCGCGATCATGCGGTCCTGTTCGGGCACCAGCGCGGCGACGCGGCGGGCCAATTGCAATTCCGGAAACATCGGGTCGAGACGCCGCGCCAATACGTCGGCGAGCATGCGCGGCGACAATTCGCCGGTCCAGGAGATCAGCCGCGCGCCGCTCTCGTCATGCTTGCCGACCATCCGCTCCGGCTTGGCTCCGGGATAGTCGTAGAAATACTCCTTGAACTGGCTCTCGATGATGCCGCGCTTCTCCTCGACCACGAGGATCTCGCGCTTGCCCTTCACGAACTCCATCGCATCGTGCAGCGCGAGCGGCCACACCATGCCGACCTTGTAGATGTCGATGCCGAAGCGGCGGCAGGCCGCCTCGTCGAGCCCGACCAGCCGCAGCGCCTCCATCAAATCGAGATGCGCCTTGCCCGTGGTGACGATGCCGTAGCGCGCTCCCTTGATGTCGTAGATGTGGCGGTCGATCGGATTGGCTTTCGCGAATGCGTAGACCGCGTGCTTCTTCGCCTCCAGCCGCTCCTCGATCTGCGGGCCCGGCAGATCCGGCCAGCGATAATGCAGGCCGCCGGCCGGCGGCACGAAATCCGGCTGCACGAAACGGCGCGGCGGCCGCAGTTCGACCGAGGCGCCGGATTCCACGATCTCCGAGATTGCCTTGAAGCCGACCCACATGCCGGAGAACCGGCTCAGCGCGTAGCCATATTCGCCGAACGCGAGATATTCGCCGACATCGGCCGGATGCAGCGTCGGCATGAACCAGCTCATGAAGGCGACGTCGGACTGGTGCGGCATTGAGGACGACACGCAGCCATGGTCGTCGCCGGCGACGACAAGCACGCCGCCATGCGGCGAGGAGCCGTAGGCATTGCCGTGCTTCAGCGCATCGCCGGAGCGGTCGACGCCGGGGCCCTTGCCGTACCACAGGGCGAACACGCCATCGACCTCGCGATCCCTTTGCGTCTCGACCTGCTGCGAGCCGAGCACCGCGGTCGCCGCGAGGTCCTCATTGACCGCGGGCAGGAATTCGATGCGGTTGTCCTTGAGCTGCTCGCCGATCTTCCACAGTTCGAGATCGACGCCGCCGAGCGGCGAGCCGCGATAGCCGGAGATGAAGCCCGCGGTGTTGAGGCCGGCGGCGCGGTCGCGCCGCGCCTGGTCGAGCACGATGCGCACGATCGCCTGTGTGCCGGTGAGGAAAACGCGGCCATTTTCGCGGCTGTAGCGCTCGGACAGCTGGTAGGCGTCGAGCAACGGCATCTGGCCCATGATTGACCCTCCGGGAATCGCGATGTCTGATCCGACAAGGCTATGCCTGTGGGGCTGGTAGGTCTTACCTATCCATTCATTCGTCGCGGAAAAATCGGTAGGATATTGCTGAGAGTGATATAATTCGGTAGAATCTACCAAACCGGAGTCCCCGCAATGGTCGAAGAGCAGGACGAGAAAATCCTCGCCGAGCTGCAGAAGGATGGCCGCGCCACCAACCAGCAGCTTGCGGAAACCGTCGGGATGTCGACCTCCGCCTGTTGGCGCCGGGTCCGTGCGCTGGAAGAGTCCGGCGTCATCTCGGGCTATTCGGCGCTGGTGGCGCGCGAGCGCGCCGGCTTTGCGACCTCGGCGATCCTGCACGTCTCGCTGGAGCGGCACGACGTCAAATTCGTCGACGAGTTCGTCGCGCGGGTGATGAAGCGCCGCGAGGTGCTGGAATGTTTCGCGACCACCGGCGACGCCGACTATCATCTGCGCGTCGTGGTGCGCGACATGGACGCCTACAATAGATTCTTGGACGAGTTCATGTTCCGCATCCCCGGCATCCGCCACGTCCGCACCAACGTGATCCTGAAGGAGATCAAGACCGGCGTGGCATTGCCGTTTTAGCTCGTTGCAGCGCTTCGTAGGATGGGTAGAGCGCAGCGAAACCCATCACTCGTGCCGCGGGTTGGAAGCGATGGGTTTCGCTGCGCTCTACCCATCCTACGCATCATTATGCTTGTTCCGCCGATTTGGCGCGCATCAGCAGCATGAACACCATGACATGGCTGACCAGCAGCAGCGGCACGTAGAGAGCCGGAATGTAGATGCCGGCGCCGAACAGGCCGGGATCGCCGATCTTCACGCCGTTGTAATAGGCGTTGAGCAGATCCAGCGTGCCCCAGACGTTGAACACCCAGACGATCGGAATCGCGATCGCCCAGCGCCAGGACAGCGCGGCCATGGCAAGCAGCGCGAGACCGGCCGCGGCGAGATCGCCCCATCCGACCTCAGCCGCGAAATCCGCGCTCAACTGCGGCGACACGAACCCGGTGACCATAAAGTTCATGCCCAGGAACCTGAACGCATGGAACGCTGCGAGCAGTCTGAGCGCGTTATCACGTGGCATCGCGCGGACCGCCGGCCAGACATAGGTGACGGCTACGACAGCACTTGTCAGAAACGCACCGGCGACGCTGAGGACGAATGGAAGATTGAAGCCCGGGGGCATCGGCGGATTCCCTTCTGTTGTCGATTGGGTTCGCTCGAAACGCGCTTAGGGCCTGGCGAGTAACAGGCGGAGCGGCAGCAGCGGGCCGACCCCGATGTACTCGTGATCCATCAGATCGAGTTTGGACAACGGCAGACCCTCCATGATCGCGTGCGCCTCGGCGGCATCCTTGGCATCGAGCAGCAGGACCACGCCGCGTCCGTCGGACCGCGAATACCATTCGCGAATCTTGCCGTTGAGATAGAGCTGCACGGTCTGCCGGATTTCGTCCGGCATCACGGCCATCACCTGATCGCGGGTGACGCCGGCTTTCGCGGTGAGGATGACCATCACGCCGGTGGTGACGGTGGAGGTGGCTTGGGCTTGGGCTTGAGCTTGGGCAGGGGAGGGAGCGGTCATGGAAGTGGTGCCTGTCAAAGTGAGGGTGAGAGCCAGGACTGTGTGACGGATTGCTTGCATCGGTCGCAGGTCTCCGTTCACGACGGATGTCGTGATGTCGCGTGAGCAGCGCGTGTCGCGTTGCCGCCGCTTGTGGCTCCGATGTAAGGCGGCTTTCCGCGAGCGACTATTCGCGATAATGTTCACAGGCCATGAAGCAAAACTTCACAGTCCGGCAGGGCGCGCTCGACGGCGTCGAGGCATTCCTGGCCGTCGCCCAGCACCGCAGCTTTCGCCGCGCGGCGGCCGAGCTCGGCGTCACGCCATCGGCGATCAGCCAGGCGGTGCGCGCGCTCGAGGCGCGCCTCGGCGCTGTGCTCTTCATCCGCACCACCCGCAGCGTCGGGCTGACCGACGCCGGCGAACGATTTCTGGCGCGTGCAAGACCGGCATTCGAGGAGCTGGTCGCGGCGAGCGGGGCGGCGCGCGAGCTCGGGCAGAAGCCAGCGGGGCTGTTGCGCCTCACCGTGCCGCGCTCAGTGGTGCCGATCCTGCTGGAGCCGCTGATCGCCTCGTTCTGCAAGGCCTATCCCGAGATCGAGGTCGAGCTCGCCGCCAGCGAGGAACTGGTCGACCTCGCCGCCGGAGGCTTCGATGCCGGCATCCGCATGGGCCAGTTCATCAACCCGGACATGGTCGCGGTTCGCCTGACCAAGCCGTTCCCGTTTGCCATCGTCGGCAGCCCGGACTATCTCGCGCGCCGCGGCCGCCCCAAACGCCCGGACGATTTGCGCGCGCATGCGTGCCTCCGTTTGCGACGATCGAACGGTGGCCTCGCGCCATGGTCGCTGAACGACAATGGCCGTTCGATCGAGCTTGCCGTGTCGGGATCCTTCATCGGCCATGATTTCCCGACGCTGGTCGGCGCGGCGGTCGAAGGTGTCGGACTGGCGCAAGTGCCCGCACCGCTGGTATCAGGCGCCGTGAAGGAGAAGAAGCTCGTCCGTGTGCTGGAGCCATTCGCGCCGACCACGCCGGGCGTGTTCCTCTACTATCCCGGCCACCGCCAGATCATGCCGAAGCTGCGCGCCTTCATCGATCACGTGAAGAGCAGGCCGCGGGCTGGGCGGTGAGCCAAATGTAGGTTGGGTGGAGCGAAGCGATACCCATCGTCGTGCAGTGGATTCGAGACGATGGGTTTCGCTTCGCTCTACCCATCCTACGCAGCATGTTTTGCTTGCCGCTGCGAGAGCGGCGAAACGAAATGCAAGGTTTGGACGGTTCATGTCGCGAGAATGCGGACGTACGACTCACTGACCGAGCCACAAACTCGCCGTCGTCCCGGCGAAAGCCGGGACCCATAACCACCGATGCTCATTGTTGCGCGACGCCGTGGCCGCAGCCTTCTTCAACAATTCAACCCTGTGGCTATGGGTCCCGGCCTTCGCCGGGACGACGAATGGAGAGAGAAGCGACCAGCTCCATCACCGTCATGCTGAGGTGCGAGCGCAGCGAGCCTCGAAGCACGACGGCCCGGCTCTCGACGCAAGGATGGAGCGGGGCCGTGCATCCTTCGAGGCTCGCTTCGCGAGCACCTCAGGATGACGGCTCTAAAGCGGCGCGGCGTGCCTCACACCTTCTCCCTCACGAACTGGTTCCGCAATGTCCCGATCCCGGTGATGTCGATCTCGACCACGTCGCCGTCCTTCAGGTCCGGCGAGGCGCCGTCGGTGCCCATCCAGATCACGTCGCCGGGCGACAGCGTGAAGTATTTCGAAAGCTCGACGAGGAACGGCACGATGCCGAAGATCATCTCGTTGGTGCGGAAGCAGCCGGTCTCCTTGCCGTTGACGCGGATCGCGGTCTCCATGCGGTCGAGGTCGACGTCGGTCTCGATCCACGGGCCCATCGGCTTGAAGGTGTCGGCGTTCTTGGCACGCCACAGCCCGCGATCGGCCTTCTGCCAGCTCCGTTCGGAGACGTCGTTGCCGATGGTGTAGCCGAACACGCAGTCCATCGCGTTGGCCTCGGTCAGGTGCTTGGCTTTCTTGCCGATCACGACGACGAGCTCGCCCTCGTAATGGATCTTCTCGGTGGCACCAGCCGGGATCACGACATTCTCGTCATGCGCGATCAGCGCGTTCTGCGCGCGGTATCCGATCTCGGGACGGTCAGGCACGTTCGGCACGGTGCCGGCCTTGTCGGCGGCCTCTTTGAGGTGCTTCAGATAATTCAGACCGACGCAATAGAAGGTGCGCGGGATCAGCGGCAGCTCGATCTTGACGTCCTTCAACGCATGCGTCTTCGCCGTCTTGCTCCATTCGCCGAACGGATCGCCGTTGACGGTGGTGACGGTGTCGCCCTCGACGAGGCCCCAGGAAGTCGTACCCGCGGCGGTGAATTTCAGCCAGCGCATGATGATGTCCCTCTATTCCGCGGCCTGCGCGCGGGTCTTCCAGGCGCCCGCGGCCGGGCGCTTGAGCCCGAGATTTTCGCGCAGCGTCGTGCCGGCGTAGTCCTTGTGGAACAGCCCGCGCTTCTGCAACTCGGGCACCACGTGGTCGACGAAGTCGGCATAGGAGCCCGGCACGTAGCTTGCCGCGACGACGAAGCCGTCGCAGCCGCGACCCTCGAACATCTCCTCCAGCCGGTCGGCGATCTCCTTCGGGCCGCCGACCATCGCGTCCTGCACCTGGCCGCGGCCGGAGAAAGTGATGAAGTCGCGGGTCGAGGGATTGCTCTTGCCGGAGGTGCGCAGCACGCCGTCGCGGATGCCGAGCATGCCTTGCATGCCCTGCAGCTCCTCTGATGTCAGCGGCTCGTCGATCGGTTTGGCGCCGAAATCGAAGTTGAGGCCTTCGGCGAGCAGCGACAGCGCGTCGATCTCGAGCGGCAGCTTCTGGATCACCGCCATCCGGTCCTCGGCCTCGGCCTTGGTCGCGCCGGTGACCGGGGTGATCAAATTGCAGAGGAACATCTGGTCGGGATCGCGCCCGGCCTTGGCGGCTTCGCCCCGGATCGCGTCATAGCCCTGCTTGGCATTGGCGAGGTTGCGTGCCGCGGTGAAGATCACCTCGCCCCAGCGCCCGGCAAAGCGCTGGCCGCGGCCGGAAGCGCCGGCCTGGATCACGACGGGATGGCCCTGCGGCGAGCGCGGCACCGTGAACGGGCCGCGCGAGGTGAAGAATGTGCCCTTGTGGTCGAGCCGCTTCACCTTGGTCGGATCGGCGAAGCGGCCGCTCTTCTTGTCGATCACCAGCGAACCGTCTTCCCAGGCGTCCCAGTGCCCTAGCACCACCTCCATGAACTCGTCGGCGCGGTCATAGCGGTGATCGTGCTCGAGATGCTGCTCGCGGCCCATGTTGAGCGCTTCGCCGTCATTGACCGAGGTCACCACGTTCCAGGCGGCGCGGCCACCCGTCATCAGGTCGAGCGTGGCGAAGCGGCGGGCGACGTCGAACGGCTCGAAATAGGTGGTGGAGGCGGTCGAGGCGAGGCCGAGCTTGGTGGTGACCATGCCCATCGTGGTCAGCACCACGATCGGGTCCATCTTCACGCAGCGGATGCCGTATTCGACGGTGTGGGCGTGATCGTTGCCGTAGCGATCGGGCATTGCGAGACGATCGTCGAAGAACGCCATGTGGAACTTGCCGCGCTCCAGAATGCGCGCGATCTCCTGATAGTAGTCCGCCGACATCGAATCGTCGCGCGACTCCGGGTGGCGCCAGGAGCCCGGCAGGTTGGTGCAGTTCTGCGCCTGCAAAAAGCCAACCAGCGCCATTTGCCGTGTCATGTCGTTCTCCTGTGTCCGGAACTATCAGCGAAGGTCGAGCTGGTCGGTGAGCTTGTAATCGACGGCGAGCGCCTTGAGCTTGTCCCAGGTCGCATCCTCGATCTCGATGCCGTCCTTGCGCCGCTGCTGCTCGCGCAAATGTTCGATCTCGCCCGGATAGAACACGCCGCGGCTCCCTTCCGAGGGCGGCGTCGATTTCAAATAGCGGGCGAAGTCGGCGACCTCCTTCCTGAAATCCTTGAGCGGGCGGAATGCGGCGACGTTGAACACCGCCATGAAGCAGCCGTCGTTGTGACGGCCGGTCGGCTCGACGCCGAAGCCGAGCCCGGTCAGCAGGCCGCACAGCACCTCGACCATCGCGGCAAGGCCCGAGCCCTTGTAGCCTTCGCTGCCGCCGAGCGGCAGCAGCGCGCCGCCCTTGCGATAGTCCGCAGGGTCGGTGGTGTCGCGTCCGTCGGCATCGATAATCCAGCCCTTCGGGATCGCCTCACCACGAGCCACCGCGAGCTGGATCTTGCCGGCGGCGACCGCCGAGGTCGCCATATCGAGGTAGAACGGCGCCTCGAGGTCGGAAGGCACCGCGATCGAGAGCGGGTTGGTGCCGAGCCGGGCCTCGCGGCCGCCGAACGGCGCCACATGTTTCGGCGAACGGCCGGAATCGGCGGCCGCAATCCCGATCATGCCTTCGCGCATCGCCATCATCGGGTAATGCGCGAGCCGTCCGACATGGCTCTGCCGGAACACGGTGCAGGCCGCGACATTGGCGGTCTTCGCCTTGTTGATGGTCATCTCCATCGCCTTGGCGTTGACGTGGAATCCGAAGCTCCAATGACCGTCGATCACGGTCGTGGTCGGCGTCTCCTGCACGACGGTCCATTTCGCGCCGGGCACAATGTGGCCGGCCTTGATGCGGTCGATATAGGTCGGGATCGCGATCACGCCGTGGGAGTCGTGGCCGGCGAGGTTGGCATTGACGCAGCCGGAGGCGACGGCGTTCGCCTCCTCCTCCGATGCGCCGGCACCCCTAAGGAGTGCCGCGCCGATGCGCGTGAGACGGTCGGCCTGGACGATCGGCATGGGATTTTCCTCGTGGTCGGCCCGCGTGCTGCGCGGGTCTTGCTTGCTGTTGTCGGCATCATGCTCTCAAAGCGCAGCAGGGCGAGCAAGGGCAGAAAATCCGGGCGGCCATACCGCCAGCAGGGTGCTCGCCGCCGCGATTTCACGGAGTGGAACGGGCGCGGTCGCGATGCGGAATTTGGCTGCTCCGGCGGCGCCGGCAGGGCGCAGATCCCGGCATTACGGCCCTCCGCCTCAGGCTGGCACACCGGCGTCCGTAATATCCCGGAAAACCGCCGCCGGCATTCGTCAGCCGTTTACTTTGTCGTGTAACTTGCCGGATACGCTAACCACCACTTAGGCCTATCGCGGGCAATGTTCCCCGCCAGATTGGAGGGGTTGGCCCCGGGGCCTTCAGGAATCGTGCAGTCGAGCATCGGGCGTACATTCGCGGCGTTGAGTGCCACCAACGAAGCGATTCTGTACGCGAAATCACCAGAAGAATTGTACGGCAAGGTCTGCGAAGCCGCGTTCTCGAGCGGGAGCTTCCTGGCCGCGACCGTGTTTTTGCTGGAGCCGGATACCGGTCTCTTGAGGTTCGCGGCTGGCTACGGCGACGATGTCGCACGACTACGCAGCATCACCATTTCCGCGATCGCCAATACGCCGGAGGGAGAAGGCGTCGCCGGCCGGGCGTTCCGCGATCAGAACGCCTGCGTCGCCAACGATTATGTCAACGACGCCCGTTCGGTCGCCTGGCGCAGCGGTGCCGCGGCGGCCGGCGTCGGCGCGGCGGCGGCCCTGCCGCTGGTCTGCAACCGGCGCAGCGTCGGCGTCTTCATGGTGACGCGGCGCGAGGCCCAGTCGCTCGGCGACGAGATCGTTTCGCTGCTGGAGCGCATGGCCGCGAACGTGTCCTTTGCGCTCGACAATTTCGACCACGAAGCGTCGCGCAAGAGCGGCGAGCGCGCGATGCGCCGGCTGAACCGCATGTTCGGTGCCATCAGCGCAACCAACGAGGCGATCCTTCGCGCCAAGACCGAGCACGATCTCTATCAGCGGGTCTGCGATGCCGCGGTGTTCAGCGGAAAGTCCTTCGCCACGGTGGTGCTGCTGGCCGAACCAGACACGCACTGGTTCGAGCCCGTCGCCGGCACCGGCGAGGCGCTCGACCTGATCACGCAGACGCGCTTCTCGACCGATCCGGACAACGTCTACGGCAAGGGGATTTGCGGCGAGGCGTTCCGGACCCAGCGGCCCTGCGTCGAGCACGACATCCCGATATCGATGAGCCCGTCGCATGAGCCGATCGGCGGTAGCGGCCTGATGGCCTGCGTCGCGCTGCCGCTCACCCGGTTCGGCAAGAGCGTCGGCGTCCTGATCTTCTTCACCGGCAATTCCTGGGCGCGTGACGAGGAGATCATCGCGCTGCTCGCGGGGATCGCCGAGAATGTCTCGGTCGCGCTCGACAATTTCGGCCGTGCCACCGAAAAGGCCAAGGCCGACGCCGAACGCGAGCGGCTGTCGCGGATGTTCGCGGCGCTGAGCGCGACCAATGAGGCGATCATGCGCGCGAGGTCGCGGCTCGAGATGTTCGAGCTGGTCTGCGCGGCCGCGGCGCATGGCGGCGGGTTCAACTCCACCAGCATCCTGATCGCGAAGCCCGGCGACGACTTCCTGGAGATGATGGCGGTCGCAGGGCCTACCGCGGCAAATGCGCGCCGCCTCAACGTCTCGCGCAGCGAGGCGCGCCCCGAAGGGCGCGGCGTCTGCGGCCGGGCGTTCCGCTCGCGGCGCGCCTGCATCAACAACGATTTTCTGGGCGACGTTGCCGGCAACCCGTTCCGCGACGTCATCGACCGCGAGGATGCGCGATCGGGCGCGGCTTTTCCGCTGATCGTCGACGACGAGCCGGTCGGCGTGATGCTGTTCATCTCCGCCAAGCGCAACACCTTCTCGGCTGAATTCGCCGAGCTGCTGCAGCGGCTCGCCGACAACGTCTCCTACGCGCTGGGCAGCTTCGACCGTGCCGACGAGAAGGCACGTACCGAGGAGCAGAAGGAGCGGCTGCGGCGGATGTTCGCGGCGCTGAGCGCGACCAACGAGGCGATCATGCGGGCGAAATCCCGCAGCGAACTGTTCGATCTGGTCTGCGATGCCGCGGCGGTCGGCGGCCAGTTCGTCTCGGCCACGATCAGGCTGGTGCGCCCCGGCGAGGTCTTCCTGGACAATGTGGCCGCCTCGGGCCCCGACCGGGTGCGGGCCCGCGAGGTTCAGCTGTCGGCCGACGCGACGCGGCCGGAGGGACAGACGCTGACCGGCGTTGCGATCCGCACGCGCAGGCCCTGCATCAGCAACGACTATCTCAGCGATTTCGGCTCCGATTCGCACGTCTATCCGGCCGTGCGCGACAGCGGCAGCAAATCGGGCGCAGCCCTGCCGCTGCTCAAGAACGGCGAGGCGATCGGCGCGCTGGTGTTTCTCTCAAGCGAGTTCGGCACCTTCAGCCCGGAGATGATGGCGCTGTTGCAGCGGCTTGCCGAGAACGTCTCGTTTGCGCTGGCCAATTTCGACCGCGCCGACGAGAAGGCGCGGGACGACGAGCAGAAGGAGCGGCTGTCGCGGATGTTCGCGGCGCTGAGCGCGACCAATGAGGCGATCATGCGGGCGAAGTCCCGCGCCGAATTGTATCGGCTGGTCTGCGCGGCGGCAACCGGCGGCAAGTTCACCTCGACCACGATCGCGCTGGCGCAGACCGGAAGCGACTATCTGCGGATCGTCGCGATTGCGGGACCGGCGGCGGAGGGCGCGCGCCAGGTGACGCTCTCCACCAGCGAGGCGCACCCCGAGGGCCGCGGCGCCTGCGGCCGGGCGTTCCGCTCGGGCAAGGCGTGCATCATCAACGACTATTTTGCCGATGCCGAGACCGCCGCCTTCCATGAGCGCGCCCGGCTCGATGGAACGCAGTCCAGCGCCTCGTTTCCGCTTGTTGTCAGCGGGCGGGTGGTCGGGGTCATGATTTTCGTCGCGCTCGACAAGGACACCTTCACGCCGGAGTTCGCCGAGTTGCTGCAGCGCCTCGCCGACAATCTGGCGTTCGCGCTCGAGAGCTTCGATCGCGCCGATGAGAAGCACAAGGCCGACGAGCGCATCGAATATCTCGCGTCGCACGACAGCCTGACCAATCTGCCCAACCGCGAGACGTTCAACGAGATGCTGCATCACGCGATCTCGGCGGCGGATCGCCATCGCCGGCAGCTTGCGGTGCTGTTCATCGATCTCGACCGCTTCAAGGTGATCAACGACTCGCTCGGCCACGACGCCGGCGACATGCTGCTGGTGGCGATCGCCGAGCGGCTGCAAGGATCGTTGCGCGCGAGCGACGTGGTGGCGCGGCTCGGTGGCGACGAGTTCGTGGTCATCCTCGAGGAGACCGCCGAACGCGACGACGTCGAGCGCATCGCCGGCGATCTGCTGATCTCGCTCAGCCAGCCGCTGACGATCAGCGGGCATGAGTGCCACACCACGGCTTCGATCGGCATCGCGATGTATCCGACCGATGGCTCGGACGTGCAGACGCTGACCAAGAATGCCGACATGGCGATGTATCTCGCCAAGGAAGACGGCAAGAACGGTTTCCGCTTCTTCTCCAACGAGATCAGGGCGCAGTCGATCGAGCGCTTGACGCTGGAGAGCGCATTGCGCCGCGCGCTGGAGCGCAACCAGTTCTCGCTCGACTATCAGCCCAAGGTCGACATGGCGAGCGGAGCGATCAGCGGCGTCGAGGCGCTGCTGCGCTGGACCCATCCGGAGCTCGGCAAGGTATCGCCGGGGCAGTTCATTCCGCTCGCCGAGGAGATCGGCCTGATCGTGCCGATCGGCCGCTGGGTGCTGAAGGAAGCCTGCGCGCAGAACATGGCGTGGCAGCGCCGCGGCCTCAGGGCCGTGACGATGGCGGTCAACCTTTCACCGCGGCAGTTCGGCGATCCGAATCTGCTCGACGACATCGACGCAGCGCTGGAGCAGAGCGGCATGTCACCGGCGCTGCTGCAGCTCGAGGTCACCGAGAGCATGGTGATGCGCAACGTGACGCGCGCGGTGCGCGTGCTCGACGCGATCCAGAATCGCGGCATTCGGCTCGCGATCGACGATTTCGGCACCGGCTATTCGTCGATGTCGCTGATGAAGCAGTTCCCGATCGACACCATCAAGATCGATCGCTCCTTCGTGCGCGACCTGCCCAACGATTCCGAGGACGTCGCGATCGCGCAGGCGATCATTTCGATGGGCAAGGCGCTCGGCATGACCATCGTCGCCGAGGGTGTCGAGACCTCCGAGCAGCAGGAATTCCTGCGCGCCCACGCCTGCGACGAGATGCAGGGCTTCCTGTTCAGCCGGCCGCTGCCGCCGCGCGATCTCGCCGAATTGTTGAAGCCGTCGCAGGCAGAGGCGTCGCCGCCGTTGCAGCCGTCGCTGGATGGCGAGGCGACCAGCGAGGCCGGGCCGGATCTAGGGCGGAAACGCGCTGTCGTCTGACGGCTGCACGGGCAGGTCGCGAACGTCGGAATCGGTGGATGCGATCTTGCGCGAGAAATCATAGGGCCATGGCAGGATGTCCTGGCCGGCCAAAGTCTGGCGCAACAGAAGGGCAGCTTCCGCGAAGCTCGCGCCGTCAGGCAGGCGGAGCCGGCGGCTCCAGGTGGGCGGCAGCGGATCGGCGGCATCGCGCATCTCGAATGCCGGCCCCCACCACCAGGCCGGCGCGGGCGGCCGTTCCGGTTCAGGAATGGCGCGCCAGCGCGCGAACTCGTCGACGATGCGGGCAAATTGTAGCTTGGCGGCGGGATGCATCGAAGGCCCTTCCTTGGGCCGGGATGATAGCATCGCTCCCACCTCGCGCAACGCGGCTATTGGCGGCCGTGCTGCCAATGCGCCGTCACGTCGGAGCCCGATTTGTTGAGGTGGACGTGCTGGTCGACATGGTCGACCCAGGACAGCGGAATGAAGTGATGGTGCTGACCGTCAGGCGAGCTTTGCTTGGTCAGCTTGATCTTGTCGGTGCCTTCCATGTGGTCGACCTTGCCGACCGTTTTCTTGTCCGACGAGATCACATCCATATGTTCCCGAATGTCGGCAGCGTTTGCCATGCGTCATCTCCTCGTCATGATGATGAGGGGATGAAACGCCGCGTGGATGCAAAGGTTGCTAGCCGGTTCCGGCTACTTCTGCTCGACCTCGGTCGCGGTGGCCGGGCCTTCGCCCATGATCAGCAGCACGGCATCCTCGTCCTTGGCGCCGTCCCAGTGCACCTGCTTGCCGAAATGGGTGACGAAGCTGCCGGCTGGCATCGCCACGGTGCCGTGATCGGGATCGAATTTCGGTCCCGAGCCGACCCACCAGGTGCCCTTGAGCACGACGATGTAGCGGTCGTTGGGATGGAAGTGCGGACGGCTGAAGTGATTGCCCTTGGTCCATTTGGTGTAGACCATGTAGAAGCCGGGCTTCGAGGGATCGCCGACCACGACGGCATTCTGCGCGCCGCGCGCATCGACCGGGCTCCAGGGAATCTGATCCGGCAGCTTGTAGGTGACGGCGGCCGGATTGAGCTCGGCCGCGGAGCTGACGCTCAGCGTCGCGGCGAGAGCCAACGGCATCATCAGGTATCGCCAGGATCGGTTCGATGCCGTCATCGGTATGCTCCCAGATCGGATTTCTCGGGCGACTGCCGCGCCCGTATGCCGCGCGATGCTAGTCGTCCTCGCTTCCGCCCGGCAAGACGCGTCCGTGCATGTCTGATCTCAGGATTGCGACAACGATCCGTGACACAACGCAGTTGCAATATGAAAAAGCATTTACGCCGCCGCAGACGATGATAGGTTGCGCGCCAACCAAAAGACGGGAGGATAACCTTGAAGAAGCATCTGTCGATACTGGCGGCGGGACTTGTGATCGGTGC
The DNA here is from genome assembly GCF_046718885.1 of Bradyrhizobium sp. UFLA01-814. Lineage (NCBI taxonomy): Bacteria > Pseudomonadati > Pseudomonadota > Alphaproteobacteria > Hyphomicrobiales > Nitrobacteraceae > Bradyrhizobium > Bradyrhizobium sp. UFLA01-814. Next base: position 20,563 of record NZ_JAQOSR010000098.1, read on the forward strand.
GGCCGCGCTGCAATTTTCCACCACCGCCTCGGGGGACGACGGCTGGGTCACGCTGCTCGACAGCTCCAAGAAGGGTGACTGGGACGAGGTCGGCAAGGCCAATTGGGCGATGAAGGACGGTGCGCTGGTCGCCGACAAGCTCGACGGCAAGGATCTCTCCTATCTCGTCAGCAAGACCCAATACAAGGATTTCCAGATCCGGGCCGAGTTCTGGACCGACGAGGATGCCAACAGCGGCATCTTCATCCGCTGCGAAGGCAACAAGGTGATCGACTCCAAGGTTTGCTACGAGGTCAACATCTTCGACAAGCGGCCGGACCCGACCTACGGCACCGGCGCGATTGTCGACGTCGGCAAGGTCGATCCGATGCCGAAGGCGGCCGGCAAGTGGAACGTCTACGAGATCACGGCGCAAGGGCCGCATTTCGTCGTGACGCTGAACGGCCAGAAGACCGTCGACGCCCAGGACTCCAAGCACGCCAACGGCTACATCGCGCTCCAGTATGGTTCGGGCGTGGTCAAGTTCCGCAAGGTGCAGATCAAGCCGCTCTGACGGCGTCGGTTGAGCGGGGCCTCGGTCGCACTGCGACGAGGCCCCTCCTTATTGAGGAGCACTGTCGGTCGTAGAGACCTTCCGATCGTCGCCTTGCGTGCGCAGATGATGGCCGATCACGAGCCCGGTCAGGCACAGCAACAGCCCAAGTGCCGGCGGCGCAAACAGCGCCTCTTCCTGGAAGATGCCGTTCACCAGCACGACCATCGTGCCGAAAGCGGCGAGCCCTTGGATGAGAATTCCCGACGAGGCGTAGAGCCGCCAGGCCTTCAGCGCCATCGCCAGGAAGTAGCCGAGCGGCACCAGCGAGCCGATCCCCATCTGGTAGAGCAGCACGCCGACGGCGCTCTCCACCGCGCCGTCCATCGTGCCGGCCGCCTGCGCGGCGTTCCAGTCGATCGAGAAGTAACCTTCGGAGAGGTTGCCGCCGACGCCAAGTCCGCGGCCGATGGGATTCTGCCGAAAGCCGTCCCATCCGCCCATGAAGCCGATCACGTGGAAGTCGCCGATCTGGAGTCCGATATAGATCGCCGCGATGGCGTACAGCACGAGGCCGATCAGCGCCACGGCAAGGGTGATGGTGGCGCCGAGCAGCCAGGTTGCCGTCCAGCCCAAGGCGACGAAGATGACCAGGATGAGCGCGCCTTTCACGCTACAGCAAATCAGCAGCGGGATCGCAGCCAGCGCCAGCCAGCGATATCCGACCGCGAACAGGAACAGGATGGAGAGGGCGATCCCGTAACCGAAGCTGATCGGGCTCATATTCGGTCCGAAGATGCGCAGCAACGACGAGAGGCCGAGGTCCTCGAACAACGGGCTGTTGAGAAAGCTGAAACGGAAGCGATCGATCAGATCCACCGGCACCCTGCCGGTTGCGCGCATCTCGGCTTCCCAGGATCCGGAACGGGTCGCCTTCAGCTCGTCGAAATGCCAGAACGTGTAGCCGTTGGTGATGGAGAGCCAGAAATCGCGGAACAGCAGTTCGACATATCCGCAGACGATCAGCAGCGCGGCAACCGTCACCAGGAAGGGCGTGATGCGGATCTCGAAGGTTGCGGCCGTCAGCAGCGAGAGCTGAAACAGAAACAGCGGCAGCGCGATGTTGCGCAGATAGACGAGGGCCGCGTGCGAATCCTGCGTGGCGCCAAGCAGGAAATACGCCGTCACGGTTGCGAGGGTGATCAGCCCCCATTTCATGATCCGGTCGATCTCGGCGGAATGTTTCCGCTGGTGCAGCGCATAGAGCGCCAGCGTGACCAGCCACATCACCGCGCAGACCAGGAAATTGTAGCCCTTGACGAAATCCATCTCCTGCTCGGTCGTCATATAGGACGACAGAATCGAGACGAAGAGATTCTGGAAGAAGATGATGAAGATGGCGATCGACGGCGCGTAGGCCGGCACCGCGAGCACGATGGCGCAGCCGATCAGGCTTTCGACGACGATCGCGAGCCCGGCGTTGGCCGCCTGCATGATCGGTGCGAATGCGATCGATGCCACGGCGATGCCGAGTGCAGGAATCAGATCGCCGGCCAACAGCGGCCGCGGGGCTATCTCTGCTCGCACAGGCTCTGACCTAACGTGACCGGACGTGTGGGCGTGCCACACCAGCATCGTCGATCTAGCCGCTCATTGTGTAAGAACCGGTTAACCAGATGGGTCAGCGGGTGCCGAGCAGGGCCCTCAGCGCATCGCGGTCGACCTTGCCGGTGACGGCGTCGGCGAGGCCGAAGCCCTGCGAGAGCTCCCAATGGGTCCAGCCCCAGCACTGTTGCCGGGCGTAGGCCGTAACGCCGGCGAGCCAGCGCAGCCGGCTGTCGCGCGGCGCGCCGGCCTTGAGCACGCCGAATTCATTGATGATGATCGGCCGCGAATATTGCCGTTGCCAGGCGGCGGCAGGCTCGAGCCATTTGTCGATGCCGCGGTCGGGAATGGCGCGGTCCACCATCGCGAGTGCCTTGCGCTTGTCCAGTGCGGTGAGCTGCTCCCGCAGCTGTCGAACCCTGGGATCGTCGGCGCGGACCGGATAAGGCAATCCGGTGACGTCGTGCAGCGGCTCACTCGGATCCCAATGGGCCTGATGGGTGAACACCATCGGATCGTAGAAGTGGATGGCATAGACGACATTCGGATCGTCGAGCGGAGTGAAATCCGGCAGCGAATCCGCGCGCTGCCAGTTGACCGGCCCGGTGACCAGCGTGGTCTGCGGCAGCAGGCCGCGAATGAAGCCGGCCAGCTCCCGGACTTCGCCCTGCCATTGCGCGGCCTCGACATCCGGCTCGTTCAACAGTTCCGCAAACACACGGTCGGACGGATAGCGCTGCATGACCCGTGCGAGCTCGGTCCAGGCGCGCTTCATTTCGATCATCGCACTGGTGGGATCGTCCTTGTGCAGCGCGTTGAAGTGCTCGCCGGAATGCAGGTCGATCGACACCGCATAGCCGAGGCCGAGCAAGGTCTTGAGCGCCGCATCGACGGTGCGCAGGCGGCTGTCGATCTCCGCTTTCGCGGCGAAGCGCGGCATGACGAAGTCGGCGGGCACCGGCAGCCGGATGTGGGACATGCCGGCCTTGCGCAGCTCGAGCAGCAGGCCGCGGGGCGGCGCCGACCGCGGATCGGCGATCCAGCCGTCGGCGTTGACGCCGCGCGACAGCGCCTGGAGCCGGTCGGCCGGGACGCCGTCGATCAAGGCGGGACAGGCCCGCGCGGCGACCGACAGCAGAATGGACGCGCTGACCGCGAGGGCAAGGATCGATGGCCGCGTCATGACCGGTCAGCGTGCGTTGGTTGTCGCGGGATCGTGACGGGTTGCGGGGCGCTCACGAATATACTGCCTGTTGTGTTCGAGCCGGCCGGGGTTGCGCGGCGTCGTCCGAAAGATAGCTCGGCCAAGCAACGATGCGGTAAAGACGTAACACGAAAATTTAACTTATGCAGGCGCTCGGCAAGGCGGCGCCATCGCGCGAACAGGATTGAGCCGTCGTTGCGCGCCGGAGCTAGATCCCTCGGACCACGCCCGGCTGGCCCGGTGCGCATTCCAGCGCAGCACGGTCCCAGTTCGCGTTGATGGCCGCGGCCTCATAGCTCGATTGCAGGAATTCGAGCAGCGCCTTGTCCGGGTCTGCAGCCATTCGCACGGCATCGTAGGGCAGGATGAATTCGCCGAGTGCCTCGCTGAAGAACGCAGCGTCGGGCCGTACCGGCGTGCTGCGATAGCCCGCGGGCTCCGGATAGGCGTAGGAATAGAATGCGGGATAATCGATCACACCGCCGCCTGGCCAGAAGCCGGCGCTGCTGACCTCGTGCGAATAGGCTTCGTGCGCCACCTCGTCGGGCAAATGGGGCACGCCGCCGGGATGTCGCGGCGCGGTTCTGCCGGAAAACCGCGTCACCGCGAGATCGAAGCTGCCCCAGAAGAAATGCACCGGGCTCGCCTTGCCGAGAAAGCCGGTCCGGAATTGCTTGAACACGCGATCGCAGTTCACAAGGATCTGGTGAAACCGGCGCACGGCATCCGCATCGTACGATGCATGCTGCGTATCCTGCGAGAAGCGGATCGGGTCGGCGACTTCGTTCGGTATCTCGTCAATGGCGACGTCGATGCCGAGGTCCTTCAGATTGGTCATGACCGCCGCGTAGAAGCTCGCGACCGATTGACCGGCCAGCGCGAATTGCCGTTCGGTGCCGTCGCTGGTTGAGATGCGGAGCACGTGATCGATGAAATCGAAGTCGATCTGGAACGTGCGATCGCCGTCGGGGATCGGCGAGGTCGTCAGCCCGCGCGCCGTGACATAGAGCGTGACGTGCCAGGAGTGATTGAGCCAGGGCGACTTCGCCAGCCGGATCTTGCCGGCGATCTGGGTGAAGAGCTGGAGCGTGGCACAGCTGTCGCGCCACGCCGCGGTCGGCAGTTCCGGCCAGCGGGTCTTCTGTGTGTTGGTCATGACAAACCTCTGGGCTGCGCCGACAAGCTGCCTTGCGGCATACCACGAAAGTGGCCCCGATGACTTCGGGAACCGGCGCTTCCAAAAACAGCGGATAGGGCGGCAATCGTCAGGAGAGTGCCGCCCTGTTGCGCGAGAATCCGGCCGAGGTTTGAAACTCAACTGGCTTCACCATGCGGCTCAGCCGCGAAGTTTCCTCGCGGTCTCCGCGATCGCACGGCCCTGATAGCGGGCGCCGGCGAGTTCGTTCTCGCTCGGCTGGCGGCTGCCGTCGCCACCGGTGATCGTGGTGGCGCCGTAGGGCGCGCCGCCGGTGACCTCGTCGAGCCTCATCTGTCCGGCAAAACCATAGTTCAGCCCGACCACCGTCATGCCGAAATGCAGGAGGTTGGTGATGATCGAGAACAGCGTGGTCTCCTGGCCGCCATGCTGGGTCGCGCTCGAGGTGAAGGCGCCGCCGACCTTGCCGTTCAGCGCGCCCTTGGCCCAGAGGCCGCCAGCCTGGTCGAGGAAGTTGGCCATCTGTGAGGCCATGCGGCCGAAGCGGGTGCCGGTGCCGACGATGATCGCATCGTAGTTGGCGAGATCGTCAATCTTGGCGATCGGCGCGGCCTGGTCGAGCTTGTAGTGCGAGGCCTTGGCGACTTCGGCCGGCACCAGCTCGGGCACGCGCTTGATGTCGACGGTGACGCCGGCTTCGCGCGCACCTTCCGCGACGGCATTCGCCATGGCTTCGATGTGACCGTAGGCGGAGTAATAGAGAACGAGAACCTTGGCCATGATGGCCTCCTTTGGGTGGGGGAGAGGAATTGGGTTTGGGGGGCTGTCATTGCCGGGCTTGACCCGGCAATCCATCGTTCTCAGAGACTCTTCGGAAGGGGATGGATGCCCGGGTTGCGTAAAGACGCGCTTCGCGCTTTTGCCCGGGCATGACGAAGTGTGGATGTGGTACTTACGCCGCGTCGACGAGGACGAGCTCGGCATCCTCGAGCGCGGTGATCTTCAGTTTGGCCTCATCGCGGATCGCGGCGCCGTCGCGGGCATTGACGCGCACGCCGTTGACCTCGATGCTGCCGGCCGCCGGCACCAGATAGAGGTGACGGGCCTTATCGGCGGCGTATTCCGCGCTCTCGCCGGCCTTCAGCGTGGTGGCGAGCACCCGCGCATTGGCGCGGATCGGCAGCGCGTCGTCGTCGCCGTCGATACCCGAGGCGATGGTGACGAGCTTGCCGGAGCGGTCCGCCTTCGGGAACGGCTTGGAGCCCCAGGTCGGGTGGCCGCCCTTCGTCGTCGGCTCGATCCAGATCTGGAAGATCTTGGTCTTCGCCGGCTCCAGATTGTACTCGGAGTGACGGATGCCGCTGCCGGCGCTCATCACCTGCACGTCGCCGGCTTCGGTGCGTCCCTTGTTGCCGAGCGAGTCCTGGTGCGTGATCGCGCCTTCGCGAACATAGGTGATGATCTCCATGTTGGCGTGCGGATGCGCCGGGAAGCCGGAGTTGGGCGCGATCTCGTCGTCGTTCCACACACGCAGCGCGCCGTGGCTGACATTGTCGGGATCGTAGTAGCTCGCGAACGAGAAGTGGTGCTTGGCCTTCAGCCAGCCGTGGTCGGCGCCGCCAAGCTCTGCGAATGGTCTGAGTTCGATCATGGTCATTCCCCTTGTTGTCGATGTTTGAGGAGCGGGCCGGGCGCACTGCGCCCGGCGTCTCCAGAAAATTTTTCGATCAGGCGCCGAAGCCGCCGTCGACGTTGAGCACGGTGCCGGTCACGAATGAGGCTTCCGGGCTTGCCAGGAACACGACGCCGGCTGCCACTTCCTCGGGGCGGCCGAAGCGCTGCAGTGCGTGCTGCAGGCGTTGCGTCTCGGCAAACTCGCCGCCGTCCTTCGGGTTCATGTCGGTGTCGATCGAGCCGGGCTGCACCACGTTCACCGTGATGCCGCGCGGTCCGAGGTCGCGCGCCGCGCCCTTGGTGTAGCCGACGACGGCCGCCTTGGTGGCGACGTAGTCGGCAAGGCCCGGGAACGAGGCGCGATCCGCCAGCATGGAGCCGACGGTGACGATGCGGCCGCCTTCGCCCATCAGCTTGGAGGCGGCGCGGATCGCGGTGATCACGCCGTCGATGTTGATCGCCTCCTGGCGGGCGAGCGTCGCGGTATCGGCCTTGGGATCGTCGACCGCGCCGCCCGATGCGACACCGGCGTTATTGACCAGGATGTCGAGCCGGCCAAAATCCTTGGCGACGGTCTTCACCAGCTGATCGACATCGGATGACGAGGCCTGGTCGGCCTTGTAGGCGCGGGCTTTGACGCCCTTGCCCTTCAACTCGGCGACGACGGCCTCGGCCTTCTCGGGAGAAGCGACGTAGCTGATCGCGACGCTCGCGCCTTCCGCCGCGAGTGCACGGGCGCTGGCCGCGCCGATGCCGCGCGAACCGCCGGTAACGAGGGCGACCTTGCCTGAGAGCTTCTTGGTCATTGGATTTCTCCATCGGTTGAATTTGATGGCATTTGGATATGCCTTTGACTGTGGTATAGAAATAGAAACTATCGAAACTCATTGTTTCCAGTATTGAGCAATCAGGACAGCCGCCCATGTCGAAACTGCCGGACTTCGAGGCGCTCGCGATCTTCGCAAAAGTCGTGGAATTACGGTCGTTTGCGGCGGCCGCGACCGAGCTCTCGCTGTCCAAGGCGACGGTGTCCAAGGCGGTCAGCCGGCTGGAGGAGCGGCTCGGCGCCCGGCTGTTCAACCGCACCTCGCGGCGGCTGGCGCTGACCGATGCCGGCCAGAAATTGTCGGAGCGCGCCGCGCGGCTGCTCGCCGACGGCGAGGCCGCCGAAAACGAGGCGCTGGCGCAATCGACCACGCCGCGCGGCCTGGTGCGGCTCGCGGTGCCGATGAGTTTCGGCATCAAGACGGTGGCGCCGCTGCTGCCGGAATTCATGGAGGCCTATCCGGAGGTTTCGATCGACCTGCATTTGAGCGACGCGACGGTCGATCTGATCGGCGAGGGCTTTGATGCCGGCCTGCGCATCGCGCGGCTGCCGGATTCCTCGCTGATCGCGCGGCGGCTGTGCGGCATGCCGCGCTACACGGTGGCGGCGCCGTCTTATCTGAAGCGCCACGGCCGGCCGACCCATCCGATGCATCTCGCCGAGCACAAATGCTTCGGTTACGCCTATCTCTCGACCCAGGGCGTCTGGCACTACACCAACGCGTCGGGCGAACAGGCGAGCGTGCGTCCCGCCGGCCAGCTCCGGGTCAACAATGGCGAGGCGGTGATGCCCGCGCTGCTCGCCGGCCTCGGCATCGCCGATCTGCCCGACTTCATCGTCGGCGACGCGATCGCGCGCGGCGAGGTCGAGGTGATCCTGAAAGGCTGGAAGCAGCCCGAGGGTGCCGTGCATCTCGTCACCCCGCCCGGCGGCCCGCGTCCCGCCCGCGTCGAGGTGCTGGCGGATTTCCTGGCCAAGCATTTCGCCAAAGGGCGCGCCCAGCGGAAATAGAGCACCGCGCTCAGCGGAAACAGACGTCCGCACGCGCACCGGCCGACCGCCGTGCGGCCCGTCACATTCGTGTCATCCCTTTTAAATTGTATAACTTATGTGAACTAACCCATGATCGTGGGCCGCCGCGATCGTCTATTTCTGCGTCCTGAACCGGTGTTGCCGCAAAGCGCATTTTCGGAGGAACCAGATGATTGATCTGACCAAGCATGATTTCACGTCATTGTCGGTCAAGGACCTGCTCGATGCCCGCGAGGCGTATCACGTGCACCTCGCCCATCTGCAATCGGTCTACGCCACGGCGATCGGGCGCTATCTGATCCGGGACAACGATCGCAACGCGACGGAAAGGAAGGCGCACTCCAAACCGCAGGCGCTCGGTCCGCGCACGCTGTTCAATTCGTCGGTCAAGGACTGGTCGTGGCCCTGCATCCTCGTCTTCGTCCGCGACTGGATGAAGCGCTCCGAGCTGAAGAACCATCCGGAGAAGCAGGACCAGCTGGTACCTCCGTTCCTGTATCTGCCCGACGGTCGCGTCGTGCCCACCTGCGTCGTCAAGGTCGATCCGAACGAGGGCAGTCCCGGCAGCGTCGATCCGCCGGTGTTCAAGAGCGATCTGGTCGGCGGCGGCTTTCCGGTGCAGACCATGATCCAGGGCAAGATCCACCGTGGCTCGATCGGCTGTCTCGTCACCAATGGCGAGACGGTGTTTGCGCTGTCCAACCGTCACGTGGTCGGCGCCGCCGGCCGCGAGATCTTCGCCGGCTTCAAGAACACCGACCGCCGCCTCGGCGTCAGCGATGCGCTGCAACTCGGCAAGCGCGCCTTCAGCGAGGTCTATCCCGGCTGGCCCGGCTCGCGCGTGGTGGCCAATCTCGATGCCGGCTTGATCCGCGTCGATGACGTCAAGGGCTGGACCGCACAGGTCTACGGCGTCGGCCAGGTCGGCGACGTCGTCGACCTCAATGTCGGCACCTTCCGCCTCGACATCATCAACCAGCCGCTGATCGCGTTCGGTGCGACCAGCGGATTGATGAAGGGCAAGATCCTCGGCCTGTTCTATCGCTACAAGACCGTCGGCGGCATGGAATATGTCAGCGATTTCGTGGTCGGCCCACGCGACGGCGACACGCCGCTCAACAATTATCCGGGCGACTCCGGCACGGTCTGGTTTGTCGACGATCCGGACGCCAAGAAGAACGCCAGCGGCGCGCGGATCCTCAGTCCCCTAGCGCTCGAATGGGGCGGCCAGGAACTGTTCGGATCGAGCGGCAAGGTCCCGATGCAGGTTGCGCTAGGCATCTGCATGGCGACGCTGTGCCGCGAGCTCGATGTCGAACTGATCGGCGACTGGAACGCCGGCCACACCGAGTATTGGGGCGAATGGGGCCACGTCAAGATCGGCGCCTACGCGACCGGTCTGATCGATGCGAAGCTGCCCAAGCTCGCCACCATGATGGACGCCAATTCCGACAATATCGGCCTCGACGACAAGCTGCTTGCCGACCTCAAGCCGCATCAGCGAGGCACGTTCTCGCCGCTGGCCGATGTCGCCGACCTGGTCTGGCGCTTCACCCGGCACACCGACGAAAGCAACCATTTCGCCGACATGGACAAGCCGGGCAGGGACGGCAAGACGCTGCTCGATCTTTGCGCGGAGTCGACGCGCAACGTCGATCCGAAGGTCTGGAACGACTATTACGAAGGGATCGGCGAGGACCGGCGCGGCGCGCTGCCGTTCCGGGTCTGGCAGATTTTCGACGAGATGGTGGAGTACGCCGCCGCCAACAAGAAGCTGGAGTTCGTCTGCGCCGCGGGCATTGTCGCGCATTACATCGGCGATGCCTGCCAGCCACTGCACATCTCGCAATTCCACCATGGCCTCGATCCGAACGACAAGGCGCATGCCAAGGTGCACAGCGTGTACGAGACCACGATGATCGGCCGGCACGGCAAGGATCTCATCAAGATGATCCCTGACGCCCGGACCAGCGACGTTGCCGAGATTGTCCCTGGCGGCACGCCGACCGGCCGCGACGCCGCGGTTGCCGTGGTCGCGCTGATGCAGCGGACCGTGAAGCGGCTGCCGCCGATGACCATCGTCAACCTGTTCAATTCGCATATGGGCAGCGGCCAGGTCGAGGCGCTGTGGTCGAAGCTGAAGGACGCCACCGCGGCCTGCATGCAGGACGGTGCCAAGACCCTGGCCCGGGTCTGGGAAGCGGCCTGGCGCGCCGGTGCGGGCGAGGACCGCGGGCAGGGCGGCAAGTTCGATCAGGATAGCTTGAGCAAGCTCTACAACGACCCGAGCTTCCTGCCGGCGTTCCCGCTCCAGCAGCTCACGCTGGATGCCGACGACCACCTCGTTCCGATCGGAGGAAGCAGCACGCGGCGCCGCAGCGCGACAACGGCGCGACGCGCGCGTCCGCAAGCAGCGAAGAAGGCCGCCAGGAAAGCTGCGAGGGAAACGGCCCGGAAGGCGCCGAAGAAGGCGCCGGCACGCAAGCGGCCGGCCGCAGCAGCTCCAGTCCGACGCGCGGCCGCCAGCAAGAAGACCGCGACCAAGCGCGGCGCGGCCAGCAAGCGGTCGGTCGGAAAGACCCGCAAGGCGGCGCGCAAGCGTTAGCTAGTGCATGATGGAGTCAGGCTGAACCAGCCTCGCGGCAGACTGCTGAACCTCTCCCGCTTGCGGGGGAGGTCGTATCGCATCAGAGATGCGATACGGGTGGGGGCTCTCTCCACGATACGACTCGTGGAGAGAGCCCCCACCCCAACCCTCCCCGCAAGCGGGAGAGGGGGCGCACCGCCTTTGCGACTGCCACTTGGCCTAATTCCGTCAACCGCTAGGACCTGACCCAGCTGGTCTCGATCTTCTTCGTTAGTCAGTCCGCACCGGATGCGGCAGCGGGACGCTTGAGATGCGCGTCCCGCTCCTGCACCATGCGACCAAGCCGCGGCCATGACCGTGGCATTGCGATCGGCTGCGATCGCCAAGAAGGATGACTGGGGAGAAACTCTCGATGAACCGCCGCGAACTCCTGCGCGCCGCTGCCGCATTGCCGCTTGCGCAGACTGCGCTCGCCAACTCCGCGTTTGCGCAAGGCGCCTATCCCAACCGCAACATCACGATGATCGTGCCGTTTCCGGCCGGCGGCCAGGCCGACCTTGCGGCACGGCCGGTGGCGCTCGCGCTGGAGCGCATCCTCGGCAAGCCCGTGATCGTCGACAATCGCGCCGGCGGAGCAGGCGGATCGATCGGCAATGCACAGGCCGCGCGCGCCGAGCCCGACGGCTATACGCTGCTGATGACGCTGTCCTCGCTCGCGGTGCTGCCGGAGGCCGACCGGCTGTTCGATCGTCCGGTTGCCTATGAGGTGTCGCAGTTCGCGCCGGTCGCGCGCGTGCTCGCCGATCCGACGCTGCTGGCGGTGCCGGCCTCGGCGCCGTGGACATCGCTGCAGGAATTCGTCGACGACGCGAAGAAACGCCCGGGACAGATCCCCTACGGCTCGTCCGGTCCGTACGGCACGCTGCATGTCGCGATGGAGATGTTCGCGGCGAGCGCAGGGATAAAGCTGCTGCACGTGCCGTTCCGCGGCGCAGGCCCGGCGCTCACCGCGCTGCTTTCCGGCACCGTGCAGGCATTGGCGTCGGCGCCGGGCACGCTCAAGCAGCAGGTCGAGGACGGCAAGATGCGCGTGCTCGCCAATTGGGGCGCCGAGCGGATCGCGAGCTTCCCCGATCTGCCGACGTTCAAGGAACTCGGCTACAAGGACGTCGAGTTCTACATCTGGGCGGGACTGTTCGCGCAGTCAGCGCTGCCGATGCCGATCATGGACCGGCTGCGCGCGGCGATGGCCGATGCCGTGAAGGCGCCGGAGGTGATCAAGACCTTCGAAACCGCAGGCAGTCCGGTCGCCTATATGGACGCGCCGGCGTTCTCAAAATTTGTTGCAGACGACAGCGCGCGGTTGATCGCGGCGGTGAAAAAGATCGGCAAGGTCGAATAGGTCCCTCCCTCCGGGACAAACTCTCTTCACTTTTAGTTGTCCGCGTGAACGATCCTTGGCCGCATTCATTGGGCAGCTTTGGAGCAAATCGCGGCGCGGGAACTTGCGCGCGCGGGCCAACATCTGGAACTACGGCAGCCCGACATGCGATCGCAGCGGATCGTCCTGAGCCTTGCCATAGCGATCGGCGGAGCTGCCACGGCAACGGCCGCGGTCGCCGAGGAGTATCGGGGAACCTGGGAACAGCAGATGGCGTGCACACCGGACGTGTGGCGGCTCTGCAGCGACCAGGTGCCCGACGTGCAGCGCATCGTGGCTTGCCTGCGGCAGAACACGCCGCAACTTTCCAACAGTTGTCGTGCCGTGTTCGAATCGAACGCGCAACAGCCGCAGACACAAGGGCGGGCCCAACAGCCGCAAATGCAGGGTCGTGCGCCGCAGATGCAGCAGCGGCCGCGTGCACCACAGCCGGTGCAGCCGGCGCCATCGCGGCCACCGTTCGACGATGAGGACTAATTCTCGGGTCTGACTTCGCAGACGTCGACCCATTCGGCTGCGGTCAGCTCCGCCATCCTGTCGGGCGTGATGCGGACCGCGCTGTGGGTCGAGCCCGCCGCCGGCACCACGACATCGAATGCCTTCAGCGATACGTCGCAATAGACCGGCAGTGGCGTCTTCAGCCCGAACGGGCAGACGCCGCCGACCTCGTGACCGGTGATGTCGGCGACCTCGTCGAGGCCGAGCATCTTCGGCTTGCCGCCGAACGCCGCCTTGACCTTCTTGTTGTCCATCCGCGACGTCCCGGCGGCAACGATCAGCACCACGCGGTCGCCGACCCGCAGGCTCAACGTCTTGGCGATCCGCGCCGGCTCGACGCCGTAGGCCTCCGCCGCCAGCACGACGGTCGCGGAGCTCGTGGTGGATTCGATCACGGAGATTTCGGGCGCCTTCTCGGCGAAGAAGGCGCGGACGGAGTCGAGACTCATAATGTTCAGGACCTTGCAGACACCAGAGCGGGAAGTTCGGAGAGACCGTGGATCCGGTGATCGGGCACGACGCCGAGCTCGTCCATCTGGGTACGCAG
>NZ_JAQOSR010000099.1:0-33585 GCF_046718885.1 Bradyrhizobium sp. UFLA01-814
CCATGGTCGTCGGCAGCGTCAGATGTGTATAAGAGACAGGTGCTCATGCGCCCTCCGCAGCCAGTGCACTGGCGACCGCCTCATGATCGCTGAACGGCAGCGTCGTGTTGCCGACGATCTGCCCGACCTCGTGGCCCTTGCCGGCAACCACCAGCGCATCGCCCGGCGCGAGGCCGGCAATGCCGGCGCGGATCGCCGCGGCGCGGTCGCCGATCTCGCGCGCGCCCTTCGCCGTCGCCATGATCGCGGCGCGGATCGCCTCCGGCTTCTCGCTACGCGGATTGTCGTCGGTGACGATGACCTGATCGGCATTCTCGGCCGCGATCGCGCCCATGATCGGGCGCTTGCCGGCGTCGCGGTCGCCGCCGGCGCCGAAGATCACGACGAGCTTGCGCTTGGCATAGGGCCGCAGCGCCTGCAGCGCCTTGGCGAGCGCATCGGGCTTGTGGGCGTAGTCGACGAAGATCGGCGCGCCATTGTGCTCGCCGACGAATTCCAGCCGGCCCTTGGCGCCTTCGAGATGTTCGAGGCAGCCGAACACGTCATCGGCGGCGCTGCCGGTGCCGATCGCAAGCCCGGCCGCGACCAGCGCATTCTCGATCTGGAATTCGCCGACCAGCGGCAGCCGGATCGCGTGCTTGCGCCCGCGGTGCTCGATCAGGAGCCGCTGGGCAAAGCCTTCGATGGCGGCATCGAGGAGCCTGATGCCATCGCTTGCATCGGCGTTGCGGCCGACCGCGATGATACGCAGGCCGCGCGAGCTCGCCGCATCGATCACCTCGCCCGAACAGTCATGATCGGCCGAGATCACCGCCGCGCCGCCTGGAGCGACCAGATCGCGGAACAAACGGAGTTTTGCGTTGAGGTAATGCGCGACATCAGGATGATAGTCCATGTGGTCGCGCGACAGATTGGTGAAGCCGCCGGCGGCGATGCGCACGCCGTCGAGGCGGTACTGATCGAGGCCGTGCGAGGACGCCTCGAACGCCAGATGCGTGACGCCGTCGCTCGCGATCTCGTCGAGCTGGCGATGCAGCGCGATCGGATCCGGCGTGGTCAGCGAGCCGTAGACCGTGCGCTTGTCCGAGACGAGGCCGATGGTGCCGATGCTGGCGGAGGAATGTCCGAGCCGCTGCCAGATCTGGCGCGTGAACGCTGCGACCGAGGTCTTGCCGCTGGTGCCGGTCACCGCCGCGATCGTCGCCGGCTGGCGGGAAAAGAATTTGGCCGCAGCGAGCGCCAGCGCGCGGCGCGGATTCGGCGTGATGACGAAGGGGGCGCGAGCGTGACCTTGCGGCAGATGGTCGCTGACGACCGCGACCGCGCCGGCAACGATTGCCGCGTCGACGAAGCGCGCGCCGTCGGTCCTACTGCCGGCCAGCGCGAAGAACAGGTCGCCCGGCTTCACCGCCCGGCTGTCGACCGCAAGCCCTCCGACGACGATAGTGTCGGCACTTGGATCGATCGTGGCATCGGCGTCGAAGAGGTCGCGAAGTCTCATGATCTTCCAGTCTGGCCGGCACCGTTCTGGCGCCGTCGCTTGAGCATGATCTATCCGGAAAACCGCATCGCACTTTTCGCTAACGCGGCCGTTCCGGTCCGGATCATGCCGTGAATATACGCCTTACTGGGTTGTTCTGGATGCCGCAAGAATAAGGCGGTCGGACGGCGGCAGGTCGAATCGCGGTTCAACGCCCAAAAGCGGCGCAATTCGGGCGATCACATTGCCGCCCGTCGGCACCGCATTCCAGCCCGAGGTGATGAACCCGTAGGTCTCCTTCAGGGGCTGCGGCTCGTCGAGCATGATCAGGAGCTGGTATTTCGGATTGTCGGCGGGCAGGATCGCGGTGAAGGCGTTGAGCACGCGCTTCTTGGCGTAGCGGCCGTTGATCACCTTCTCCGCGGTGCCGGTCTTGCCGCCGATATAGTAGCCCTTGACGTCGGCCTTCTTCGCGGTGCCGATCTCGGCATTGAGCCGCATCAGATAGCGCATCTTGTCCGAGGTCTCGGGCTTGATGACGCGCTTGGCGAGCGCCATCGCCTCCTGCTCGGTGCGCTTCAGGAAGGTCGGCGGAATCAGGTAGCCGCCATTGACCAGCGCATCGATGCCCATCACCGCCTGCAGCGGCGCCACCGCGATGCCGTGACCGAACGAGATGGTGACGGTGTTCAACTCTCCC
This sequence comes from Bradyrhizobium sp. UFLA01-814, assembly GCF_046718885.1. Taxonomy (NCBI): domain Bacteria; kingdom Pseudomonadati; phylum Pseudomonadota; class Alphaproteobacteria; order Hyphomicrobiales; family Nitrobacteraceae; genus Bradyrhizobium; species Bradyrhizobium sp. UFLA01-814. The sequence continues at coordinate 2,181 of NZ_JAQOSR010000099.1, forward strand.
CACTTCTTCGGCACGATCGGCGACGCGCTCTCCGGCAGTTCGGTGCGCAGCCGCTCGAGCTGCCCCATCTTGCGCAGGAAAGCCTTGTGCGCGTCGACGCCCATCGCCAGCGCAATGCGTCCCGCGCCGATGTTGGAGGAATAGTAGAACACTTCCTTCATGTTGATCATGCGGCCCATGTTGTGATCGTCATGGATCGCGAACTTGCCATAGTGCAGCGGGCCGCGCGCATCCCACATCGAGTTGAGATCGAACCGGCCGCTGTCCAGCGCCATCGCCAGCGTGAACGCCTTGAAGGTCGAGCCCATCTCGTAGACGCCGGTGGTCAGGCGGTTGATGCGATCGGGATCGTGCGCCTCCTTCGGATTGTTCGGGTCGAAATCCGGCAGCGACACCATCGCCACGATCTCGCCGGTGCGCACGTTGGAGACGAGCCCGGAGGCGGCCTTGGCCTTGAACTTCTCTTTCGCCTTGAGCAGTTCGTCGCGCAGCGCGTGCTCGACGCGCAGGTCGATCGACAGCTCCACCGGCTTCTGCAGCCGGTCGGTGGCGAAGCCCGCGCGATGCAGATCGGCCAGACCGTTGCTGTCCAGCCACTTCTCCATGCCGGCGATGCCCTGGTTGTCGATGTTGACCAGGCCGATCAGGTGGGCGACCTCGTTGCCGGTCGGATAGACGCGCTTGTTCTCGCGCAGGAAGCCGACGCCGGGAAGGCCGAGGCGATGGATGTCGAGTTGCTGCTTCGGCGTGATCTCGCGCTTCAGCCAGACGAAGCCCTTGCGCGACGACAGGCGGTCGCGCACTTCGCTGGTGTCGAGATCGGGCAGGGCCGCGGTCAAGAGCTCGATCGCCTCGTCCTTGTCGATGAGGCGGCGCGGCTCGGCGAACAGGCTCGGCGCCTTGACGTCGGTTGCGAGGATTTCGCCGTTGCGGTCGGTGATGTCCGGCCGCGCCGTGGCGATGGCGTCCTGCGAGGCGGTGCGGCGCGCGCCATGGCTGTCGGCGCCGACGGCGAACAGCACCAGCCTCCCCGCCAGCACGCAATAAACCGCGGCGAAAGCGAGGATGGCGAGGCCAACGCGCGCGCGCGCCTTGGCGGCGCGGTCGACATTGCTGCCATACAGCAGCGTGCGGATCAGCCGTTGGTTCCAGGGCTCGGCGGGCTTCACGGCCGGTGTGTTGGCGGGTGCCGGATCGGTCATGGCTGGTCCCGTCATTGCTGATCTCCCCCGCCCTGCCCGGAGTCATCGGGCGCAGGCTGGTCGGCGGCCGGCTGGTCGGTCGCCGCCTTGTCGATCGATCCGGTCGTGCTGTCGGGCGCCGCGGCGGCCTCGATGGTGTCGATCATCGCGCCGATCGGATCGCGCGAACCGGGCCGCGTGAAGCTCGGGGGCCGCTCCGGCAGGTTCTTCAGGGAATCGTACTGGTTGGCGTTGACCGGCTTCAGCGGCAGATGGCGCTCGGCGAGGCCCTGCAGCCGGAGCGGCGCATCGAGCTTCGCCCATTCGGCGCGCAACGCGGCGATCGCGTTGCGCTGCTCGCGAATCTCGGCATTGAGCTGCAGCACGCGCTCGACGCGCGCGGTCGATTCCATCTTGATGCGGTAGACATAGGACGCCGCGAAGATCAGCATGCCGATGACGAGGAGATGGAGAAGGCGCATCGTCACCCTCCCCGCTTCAGGTCGGACAGGCGCGGCCATGACGGCAGGTCGTCGGCGGCGTGCACCGGCGCCGCGGTGCGTTCGGCGGCACGCAGCTTGGCCGATCGCGCGCGCGGATTGGCGGTAAGCTCGGCCTCATCAGGCGTCACCGGACGCTTGGTCAGTATCTGAAAGCTCGGCGCCGCTTGCGCCACCTCGGGCAAATGCCGCGAGCCGGCGGAGACCTTGCCGCGTTCCGTGAGGAAATTCTTGACGATGCGGTCTTCCAGCGAATGGAACGAAACCACGACGAGCCGGCCGCCCGGCTTCAGCACGCGCTCGGCGGCTGCGAGCGCCAGATAGAGCTCATCGAGCTCTTCATTGACGAAGATGCGCAGCGCCTGGAAGGTCCGCGTCGCCGGATGGATCTCGTTCGGCTTGGCGCGCACGACCTTCGCGACGATATCGGCAAGCGCGTCGGTCGTCGTGATCGGCGCGTCCTTGCGCGCGGCGACGATGGCGCGGGCAACGCCACGCGAATGGCGCTCCTCGCCGAAGATATAGATGATGTCGGCGAGCTGTTTCTCGGAAGCCGACGCGACCACATCGGCCGCGGTCGGGCCGCTCTGGGCCATCCGCATGTCGAGCGGACCGCCGAGGCGGAACGAGAAGCCGCGCTCGGCCTGGTCGAGCTGCATCGAGGAGACGCCGACATCCATCACGACGCCGTCGACCGCATCCACCCCCTGCGACGCGCAGACCTCGGCGAGGTTGGAGAAGCGATCCTCGACCAGCGTGAGCCGACCGCCCGCGCCGTCGACCAGATCGAAGCCGCCGGTTATCGCGGTGCGGTCGCGGTCGATCCCGATCACGCGGGTATCGGCGACATCGAGGATCGCCCGGCTGTAGCCGCCGGCACCGAAGGTCGCGTCGACATAGATGCCGCCGGCGCGCGGAGCGAGATACGCAACCGCCTCGCGGCCCAGCACCGAAATGTGACGCGGCGCACGCTCGCTCATGCGCCGCTCCCGGGCGGGGCCGCGTAACTGGCATGCAAGCTGGGTGCGCGCCGACTCATTGCGTCTCGAATCCTCGCGCCCAGAGCCTTCTTCGTTCCGATTCGATCGGAACGGAGCTCTGGATTCCTGTCTTGACGCGTCTTCTTCACGCGAACCGGTATCCACTTCGCTTGAAAACACGTGAAAAAGCCGCTGCGTGGCGCCAGCGCCAACTCCCGTCCTCGGCCGCAAATCCTGATATCCGACCGGAATTGGGAGGGTTTCCATGGGATTTCGCGCAAACAGCGGGGCTCAGCGTCCTTTGGCCGTCCCCCGAAACCGGTTCGGCACTTCACCTCTCAGTAACGGCACTTAACGTTAAGAAAACGTTGATGATCGGTTAGCGGAACCGCGCGCCTTTGATCCGCATTCGAGTGATACCCTCGAGACCTGTTCCTGGCACAATGGCGCGGCGCATCGTGCGGATCGTGGAACCGGCAGGGGTCGATTGCGCGGCCCGCACGGTAAAGGAATAGTAAACGCCTATTTGTTTATCCATATGTCAAAATGCTTTCTCCTGGTTCGGGTTTGAGTGATTCGTATGGCTTCAAGTTCGTCTTCGTCCGGCAACGCTGATCCGAAGCGTCAGCGCGCCCTCCCTGTTCCAAAGGGGGTGGCGGACGCGAAGACGTTCACGCCGGATTCCTCGATCGCCTCCGACGTGATCCCGTCGGCGAACTTCGGCGATCGCGCCAATGGCCGGCAACCCGACATGATCGTGCTGCACTACACCGGCATGCCCGACGTCGAAGGTGCGATCACCCAGCTCTGCACGGCCGGCACCGAGGTCTCGGCGCACTACATCGTGCTCGAGGACGGCCGCATCGTGCAGTGCGTGCCGGAGAGCAAGCGCGCCTGGCACGCCGGCGTGTCGGCATGGGCCGGCGACGACGACATCAACTCCTGCTCGATCGGCGTCGAGATCGTCAATCGCGGTCACGATTGGGGCTATCCGGACTTTCCGCTGCGCCAGATCGCGGCCGTGATCGCGCTGTGCCGCGGCATCATGCTTCGCCGCAAGATTGTCTCGCATCGCGTGCTCGGCCATTCCGACGTGGCGCCGGCGCGCAAGAAGGATCCCGGCGAGAAATTCCCGTGGCACTCGCTGGCCAATTCCGGCGTCGGGCACTGGGTGCAGCCGGCGCCGGTCGTGCGCGGCGACGCGCTGCAGCTCGGTGCGATCAGCGACAGCGTGTCCAACATGCAGGCCGCGTTCCGGCGCTACGGCTACAACATCCCGACCAACGGCAAGTTCGACGGCCCGACCATGGAGGTCGTCACCGCCTTCCAGCGCCACTTCCGCCCGGAGCGCATCGACGGGATCGCCGACCGCTCCACCATGGCGACGCTGCACGCGCTGCTCGAGAGCCTGCCGCCGGATGCGGCGACGGTGGTCGCGTCGAGCTAGGCTCGCCTCCGTCCGTCATTGCGAGGAGCGGTGCATTTTCCGGCCAAGTGTTCGTGCACATTGGAACTTTTCGGCAAATGCCGTCTTTCTAGCTGGGGCGGTCCGAGTGGAGATTCGTCCATGTTCAAAGCACTCATCGCCGGAGCTGTCGCCATCGGCCTCATCGTCGCTCCGACAGCCGCAAGCGCTATGTCGACCCAGGACAAGACCATGTCGACCAAGCACAAGACCCAAAAAGTCCATCATGCGCAGAAAAAGACAAAGATGGCACCCGGCACCACGACCGGCATGTCGAGTGGGGCGACGACCGGGCAGTCGAGCACCGGCGCCAAGGCAAAGACAGGGTACTGAGCACGCTCAGCGCCACACGGCGCGCTGACGATCGTGGATGAATCGCGCGCCGTCACGGGCCATGCACGAGATGGGGTGCGTCACCCCATCTCGGCGATGCGCCGCGCATGGAGCCGCCGCAGCGGTTCGAGTTGCGTGACTGCTGTTGCGGCGAGATAGGCCTGCCGCGCTTCGTCCTTGCGGCCGAGGCGGCGCAGCAAATCGGCGCGCACCGCGGGCAGCTGGTCATATCCCTTCAAAGTGCCGCGCGCGTCCAGCGCGTCGATCAGGTCGAGCGCGCGCGCCGGGCCGTCGACCATCGACACCGCGGCGGCGTGATTGAGCTCGATCACCGGCGACGGGTTGATGCGCAGCAACACCTCATAGAGACCGGCGATCTGCGGCCAGTCGGTGTCCTTGTAACTCGGCGCCCGCGCGTGCAGCGCGGCGATCGCGGCCTGCACGGCGTAGGACTGCGGCCGGCCCGGCATCCGCAGCGCCTCCTCGACCAATTCGAGGCCTTCGGCGATCTGCTGGAAATCCCACAGCGAACGGTCCTGCTCCTCGAGCAGCACGATATCGCCGCCGGCGGTCTGGCGGCCGGCGCGCCGCGCATCATGCAGCAGCATCAGCGCCAACAGCCCCTTGATCTCGCCACGCGCCGGTATCAGCGCATCGATCAGCCGCGCCAGCCGGATCGCCTCGCGCGCAAGATCGGGCCGCATCAGATCCTCGCCGGCGGTCGCCGCGTAACCTTCGGTGAAGACGAGGTAGATCACGGCGAGCACGCCGGTGAGGCGCGGCTCCAGCGCCTCGCGCTCCGGCACCTCATAGGGAATGCCGGCGAGTTTTATCTTTTGCTTGGCGCGCAAGAGGCGCTGCGCCATGGCGTCCTCGCTCACCAGGAAGGCACGCGCGACCTCGACCGTCGTCAGCCCGCACACCGTGCGCAAGGTCAGCGCGACCTGGACCTCGGCGGCAAAGGACGGATGGCAGCAGGTGAAGATCAGCCGCAGCATGTCATCGTCGAGCGTTGCATCGGCCGGCTCGGGCGAGGACTCCGCATCGAGCAGGATCTGATGCGTCAGCTCCTGCTGCTTGCCGCGAAACGTCGCGGCGCGACGGACGCGGTCGATCGCCTTGTTGCGGCCGACATTGACCAGCCAGGCGCGCGGATTGGAGGGGAATTCGCCGATCGGCCAGCGTTGCAGCGCCACCGCAAAGGCATCCTGAAGCGAATCCTCGGCCAGATCGAAATCGCCGACGAGCCGGATCAGCGTTGCAAGCGCCCGGCCCGCCTCGTCGCGAAACACTTTTTCGATCTGGCTGGGGGTCATGGTCTCACCGTCATTCCGGGGCGATGCGAAGCATCGAACCCGGAATCTCGAGGTTCCCCAATGCGCAATTGCGCATTGGGGTTCGCGCTTCGCGCGCCCCGGAACGACGAAAGCATCACTTGTCGTAGATCATCACCGGCCTGACTTCGATCGAGCCGGTCTTGGCGCCGGGAATCCGCGCCGCAAGGCCGAGCGCCGTGTCGAGATCCTTGGCATCGACGAGATAGTAGCCGCCGAGCTGTTCGCGGGTTTCCGCAAACGGCCCGTCGGTCGTCAGCGTCTTGCCGTCGCGCACCCGCACGGTGGTCGCGGTCGACACCGGCTGCAGCCCGTCTCCCCCCTTGAAATGTCCGCTCTGGATGATGGACTGGGTGTAGACGGCATATTCCGCGGACAGGGCCTTGCGGTCGTCGGCATTCATGCCGCCATATTCCGCGTCGCTCCGGTAGATCAGCAACAGATATTGCATCTTGAGAACTCCTCTTGATCGGCTGGATCGCCGACACCCAGTCGAACGGGCCACACGCAGGACGACATCGTCAGGATAAATTATTTTGGCCGCCCGGCGTGAATGCCTCGCCTGCCCGGCGGGCCGCGGGCTTATATCGGATAATCCGATAGTAATCGCCAGTATTATTCGTTTGTTAAATTCATGGCAGCGCGTAGCCTTTGGGTCGGGATGCCCGAGGGACTTCGCCATGACACCACTACCGCAGACAGCAACACGCCTTCCCCGGCTGCTGCTGTCGATGCTGTACCGAATCCTGCGCAGCCGGATCGCGGCGAAACCGCGCCACCACGCCAGTCAGGTCGCCTCGACCATCGCCGCGGGCGGCCATCCGCTCGGCGTGTGAGCGGGCAATGCAACGGGGCACCACGCGCCTGAAGGCGCTGCGTCAGCTGATCGCCGACGAAGGGCTGACCATCGCGATCCTTGCGGCGGTTGCCGCAGCGACGATGATCGCATTTGGTTTCGGTGCGGAAGCCGACATCGTCGCCTCGATGCTGATCATCGGCCTCGTGACCGCGCTGGCGGAGACCCGCCTGCGATCGGGAAAGTAGCTCCAGCTGCCGTGACCGGCTCCCGAAGGGGATGACCTAGAGCTTGTGGCCTTATCCGCGTCATTGCGAGCGAAGCGAAGCAATCCATCTGTCCGCATATGCGGAGCGATGGATTGCTTCGTCGCTACCGCTCCTCGCAATGACGGCATGGCTTCACAGCCTTTACGACGATGAACGGGCCTGCTGCGCGGCGCGGCGCTGCAACTCCTTGAGTTCCTCGAAACGCTTGGTCACGTCACGCATCACGGCGACGGTGCCGGCGACCTTGTGCGCCGCATCGTGCAGCATCACGATGGTGAACTCGACGGAGATGCGCGTCCCGTGCCTGGTCAGCGCCGGCACCGACAGCAGATCGCCCTGGCCGTAGCGGCTCGTCCCGGTCGCCATCGTGTGCCGGAAGCCGGCCCAGTGACGCGCGCGCAGATTCTCCGGAATGATTAGATCGAGCGATTGTCCGATCGCCTCCTCGGCGCTGAAGCCGAACATCCTGACCGCGCCGGGATTCCACAGCGTGATGCGGCCTTCGGCATCGGTCGCAACGATCGCGTCGGATGCTCCATTGAACAATGCATCTCCCACCGCAGCCGCAATATCCATCGTTTTGACCTCCTGCTGATCCCGATCCTGCTGTGAACGCGGACGTTTGCCTTGACAAGCGAAGAAAGCCGATGGAACTGATCGACGATGCCGATAGCAATCGCGGTCAGCGCCGCCGCCGCGTGGCGGGCTTGGCCCGCGGGAGGTCCGCGCTCGTGTTAACCTGGGATGCGGCGAGCCGATGCATGGCCTCGACCGCGCGCGCCAGGTGATCGTCCTGGCTGTCAGCCGGATAGGCGACATAGGCCGGCATCGCAAAGCCAGGTGCGCCGGCGACGGCGTGCAGCCGCCGCGCCTTCAAGAGCGGCTCCACGATACGGCGCGCAAAGAATCCGGAGCCGCCATTCTCCAAGAGATGCTGCAAGCCGAGCCAGCCGATGTTCACCGTCAGCGCGGGGCCGGCGAAATTCGGAAACAGCGTGGCGTGGCGCGCGTAGAATTCGGGTCCCCAATCGACATAGACATAGCCCGGTCCCGGCTCCGGCGCGCCCTTCGGATCGGTCGACACCAGGATGAGCTGCTCTTCGAACAGCTGTTCGACTTTGAGGCCGGGGCGGCTCTGCGGCGTGTACATCACGCCGATGTCGATGCGTCCCTCGACCAGCCCCTGCATCAGCTCGGGCTCGAGCGCGCTCTCGGCGCGGATCGAGATGTCGGGATGCGCGCGCGTCATCAGCGGCAGCCAGCGCAGCAGATACTCTTCCCAAAGGCCGATGCGACCGCCGACCACCAGCGTCGCGGAAAATCCCTTGGGAATTCCGACGTCATGGCGCGCCTGCTCGACGGTACGGACCAGCACCGAGGCGTGGCGCTGAAACTGCCGGCCCGCCGGCGTCAGCGTGGTGCCGGCCTTGTTGCGCACGAACAGCACGCAGCCGAGCTGCTGCTCGAGCGTGTGGATGCGGGTGCTGACGGTCGACTGGCTGACATGCAGCCGGTCCGCCGCGGTGATGAAGTTGCCGGCGCTCACCACCGTCAGGAACGTCCGGGCCAGTTCGGTATCCATGGCGCCTCGACCTTTGAATCGATCAAATCGATATCAAAGGCTCCTCCTCTGCGAATGTCAAAATCGAGGACCGGCCGGGCGCCAAGCCAAGGATTAACCATCGCAATCGCTTGACGCGGGCGGCCAAAGCCCGCATGCGTACGCCGTCAGTCGGCCGGACGGCCGCTCCCGCAAGCGCCGAAAGGCCGCGGGAGAGGAAAGTCCGGGCTCCATCGACATGCGGTGCCGGATAACATCCGGCGGGGGCGACCCCAGGGAAAGTGCCACAGAGAACGAACCGCTCCCTCCTCGGAGGAAGTAAGGGTGAAAAGGTGCGGTAAGAGCGCACCGCGTTTCCGGCAACGGAGACGGCATGGCAAACCACACCGGGAGCAAAACCGAATAGGGACGGCAACGCGGTTAGTTCGCGCATGCGCGATAACACCGCAGGGCGATGTCAGGCCCGCTGTCCGGGTAGGTTGCCCGAGGCAAGGTGCAAACCTTGTCCCAGAGGAATGGCCGTCGCGCATCATTCGCAAGAATGGTGCCCTACAGAACCCGGCTTACAGGCCGGCTGATGCTTCTACCAATGAGGGGCTCGGCGTGATGCGCCGGGCCCCTCGCCATTTTCAGATGACCGTCATTCCAGCCAGGCTCGCCTTGCGGCCGGCAGCGCCGACCATCACCCTTGCGTCAGAACGACCCGAAAGCGGTGCCGATCGCAATCACCGCTGCGAGAGCAATGACAGAACTCACAATGCCGACCATGACAATGTCGAGATAGCTGTCGCGATGCTTGAGCCCACAGATCGCAAGCAGGCTAACGACCGCGCCGTTGTGAGGCAAAATGTCCAGTGTTCCCGAGCCGATCACCGCGACGCGATGCAAAAGGCCGGGGTCAATACCCGCCTCCGCGGCAAGGTGCATATAAGTCTGGCCCAACGCATCGAGCGCGATCGTCAAGCCGCCGGAAGCCGACCCCGTCAGCGCGGCAAGGATGTTCGTCGCGACCGCGAGCGATACCAATGGACCTCCCTCAATTTGTAGCACCCAGTCCCGCACCACGCCGAAAGCGGGAAGCGAGGCGATAACGGCGCCGAATCCGACAAGGCTTGCGACGCTCAGGGCCGGCAAGACCGACGCGTTGGCACCCGCATCCATGGTTCGTCGTAGTGCGGGCAACCGTGTCCAGTTGCAGAGGATGACCGTCACGATCGCTCCCGCCAACGCCACGACAACCGACCAGACACCGGCCACGGCAGCCAGCGATGTATTTCCCCATCGCTGTTCGGCCAGGAACGAGAAATCAAGCCGAGGCAGCACAACGAGCGACATCACCAGATTGACGGCGACGACGACGATCAGGGGAAGGATGGCGTTGAAAATCGGGACAGCGGCGCTGCTGTGATATCCGTGGCGGAGCTCCGCCGGGTCGAATTCTCGCGCCGTCGTAGCCCGCTCGCGCAACAGCTCATCGTCGGCGGCATCCGCCGGATCCGGCGGCTCGTCGCCATAACCCTCTTTTGCCCGATGCGCCGCTTTTTCCGCGCGAAGAAGCCACCACAGCCCAACGCCCAGCATGATGATCGATGCGACAACACCGAGGCCCGGTGCGGCAAAGGGGGTCGTGCCGAAGAAAGGCATCGGTATCGCATTTTGTATCGACGGCGTGCCCGGCAGCGCCGACATGGTGAAGGTCGAAGTCCCGAGAATGACCGCCGCCGGTACCAGACGACGTGGAATCCCCGCCGTGCGAAACAGCGACTGCGCCATCGGAACGATGACAAAGAAGGCGACGAAGAGGCTGACGCCGCCGTATGTGACCAGTGCGCCTGCGAGCACGACCGCGAGGATGATCCGGCGTTCGCCCAGGCACCGGGAGATGAAGCCCGCGACCGCAGCGACCGCGCCGCTGTCATCCATCAGCTTTCCGAACACGGCGCCAAGCAGAAAAATAGGAAAGAACTGCGCGAGAAACTCCGACGCACTACCCATGAAGGTCTGCGTCCAGTTGGCAAGCAGCGGCTCGCCACCGAAGGCCGCGGCCACCAGCGCACAGAGCGGCGCGAGCAGCAGCACGCTCCAACCGCGAAAAGCAAGACAGACCAGCAGTCCAAGCCCGACGAGAATGCCGAGAAGACCCATCGTCTCAGCACTCCGCCAGCAGAATATCCAGATCCGCCGTCGAACGCTCACCGAGATCGGCGCCATGCGCGTCGAGGAATTCGCCGGCGGCTCGCCGCCCTTCCTCGTGCAGCTTGGCCACGAACGCCCATTCGGCATTAAGCTTGGATGACGAACCGAATGTCGCAAGCATGTCGCTCTTGATCCGGTGCGTCTTCATCTGCGCCCAGCGGGCGCCTTCCCCGGTACCTGGGTCGGCGACCTGGCGAAGCAACGCGATCATCCGCAGCTCCTTTGCCAGCGGCGAGTTGAATGAGATCTCGTTAAGCCGGTTGAGAATGTCAGCGGCCGTGCGCGGCTGCTCCGGCCGCTCGGTCGGGTTGATCTGGACGACGACGGTGTCGCGCGCGTCGGTCTCGCGAACGAGCGGCGTAATGGTGGGATTACCCGCATAGCCGCCGTCCCAATAGGGCTCGCCATCGATCTCGATCGCGCGAAACATCGTTGGCAGGCAAGCCGACGCAAGCAGGACATCCGCGGTAATCTCCGCGTTGCGAAAAATCCGTCCGCGGCCCGTACGCACGCGTGTGGCGGTTATGAAGAGCTTGATCGGCGCGCGTGCAAGACGCTCGAAATCGATGCTGTCGTTCAATATGTCGCGTAGCGGATTGAAGCCAAGAGGATTGAGGTCGTAAGGTGAAAGCATCCGCGACATCAAATCGGTGAAGAGATAGGCCGGGGAGCTGTCAAGCGACCAGCGTCCCATCAGGCGGTCGAGCGGCGACCGTTGCAACGGACTGAATGCGGCGGCGCGCGAGACGCTTCGCCAATATTTTTCAAGCGCTTCGCGTGCACCGGCAGCGCCGCCCGCGGTCCAACCATCCGCCAGCACGGCTGCGTTCATCGCTCCGGCCGATGTCCCGGATATGCCCGCAATCTGAAACCATGACTCTTCGAGAAGGCGATCCAGGACACCCCACGTGAACGCACCGTGCGATCCCCCACCTTGAAGCGCCAGGTCTACGAGCACGGGGCTGCGGTTCATGAATCCATGCTCACCAGCACGCGAGACATGGATTATGTCGCAGTTTAACCGAACATGCGAGACAAAGTTGCGGTCGCTGCTTAGTTCCGATGGCGAACTTCGAACGAAATTGTCTCAACTCGAAGCGAAGCGAACCGATCCTTCAGTGCAGCCACAGGCCCGCGCCGCTTAGAAGGCGACATGCATGGGTGGCGGGCGTAGAGTGTGTCCCTCGCGGAGGAACACAGATGGACCTTCAGAAGATCATGGCGAAGGCAAAGGACATCGCCAGGAGAAGCGGCACGATCACAACCGAGCAACTGAACGGGATGTGCCCCAACAATATGGAGCCTGAAGATATCGCGGCTCTCTTTGCGGCTCTGCGGACTGAGGGAATTCGTCTCAAGGACGACGAAGCAGAAAAGTAGGAGCCCAAAGTAGGAGCCACTGTGCCTTGACGCCATAGCAAGGCAATCGATCACTGCGATCGAAGCGCTGGCCGGGTTTGCATAGTGGCAGATTAGCCATCCGGCGGCATTGCAGCTATGATCCGCCAGAGCTGGACGTGTCCTTCTGCCCCTAGATTCAAGAAGATCAAAGGAGGAATAGGAATGTCGGTCGCCTGCAAGTTCGAACGCAGCATCCTCAGCCATGAAGAATATGAGGCGATCCGCCTGACGCATCATCCCGCCATCTACAGCGTCGAGGTGGCTGAGCTCGAGGCCATGCGACCCCGCTTGCGCAAGATGCGCGACAAGGAGCGAACGGTCGGCCGACAGAAGCAACGAGAGAGCCGCGGAAAAGCCGAGGCTCGCGGCACGAGCTTTCCGGGAACCGCCAAGCATGCGTCAGAGCGAAAACAGGTCTTCGCAGCGGCGCTGAAACGGGTCAACACGGAGCTCCGGCGTCAGCACAATTTGGCGGCCCGGACCGCACATGTCGAAGCGGCGCGAAAGGCCCTCGCACTGCACCGGGCCGCGAACTTCACAACGCGTCCCTCGGCCGGAGGCGCCGCGGGCGAAGGCATGGCGCCGAAGCCAAGCGAACGCCGGCGAAAGATCATTGCAGGCGCCAAGATCGGACGAGTGTCGCAGGCGACAAAGGTCGCTCAGGCCGTCCGCGACGCGCGCGGTGCATGACCCGCGCAACAAGCGCGCCTGATTGATTCCAACGCGGCGTCGGCATCGGCGGGATGCGCCAGCCGTCGCGGTTGCGCGCGGCCTGCCGCATGCTGAAGCGGACAGGGCGCGGCGTTTCACCGGCATTGGTCAATGCCGCTGACCTGGTCGGGATCGCTCCAGTCCTCGCCCGCGCTTTCCGCGCTTGATGTACATCAATGTTGCGACGGCCATGACAGGTGACGCTGCCCATATTTTTTGAATTGGGAGCGTCACCATGCATTGCCCGAAAGCTGTGTCGGCTCTTACCCTTGGATTGCTCATCTCCACTTCGGCGCTAGCCCAGCAAAGCACCGCTGCGCCCGGTTCACCCAGCGCCACGACAGCAATCGACGGAAGGCAGCTTCCGCCACCCGATCCCAAGTTCGGCGGCGTTATCAAGGACGGCGCCCTGCAGTCGAAGCCGTGGTGGCCGTCGCGTGTCGTCCCGCCCAGGGACGCACCGAACGTGCTCCTGATCATCACCGACGACGCCGGTTTCGGCGTGCCGAGCACCTTTGGCGGCGTCATCCCGACGCCGACGATGGACCGCATCGCCAATGAGGGCCTGCGCTACAACCGCGTCTTCTCCACCGCGCTCTGCTCGCCGACCCGCGCGGCTCTGATCACCGGACGCAATCACCATTCCGCCGGCTTCGGCGTAATCTCCGAGCAGTCGACTGGCTTCCCGGGTTACAACAGCATCATTGGCAAGGACAAGGCGACGATCGGACGGATCCTGCTCGACAATGGCTACGGCACGTCCTGGTTCGGCAAGGACCACAACACGCCGGTCTACACGGCGAGCCAGGTCGGCCCGTTCGACCAATGGCCGATCGGCATGGGCTTCGAGTATTTCTATGGCTTCGTCGGAGGCGACGCCAACCAGTGGGAGCCGAATCTCTTCCGCAACACGACGCAGATCTATCCGTTCCAGGGCAAGCCGCCCGGCACCTGGAACCTCGTCACCGCGATGGCCGACGACGCCATCGATTGGATGACACGGATGCACCAGACCGATCCGTCGAAGCCGCTCTTCATCAAATATGCGCCGGGCGCGACGCATGCGCCGCATCACCCGACCAAGGAGTGGGTGGACAAGATCAGCGCGATGCACCTGTTCGACGACGGCTACGAGAAGGTGCGCGAGCGCATCCTGGAGAACCAGAAGCGGCTCGGCGTCGTTCCGAAGGACACCAAGCTGGCACCATGGCCCAAGGAGATGCTGAAGCCGTGGGACCAGTTGAGCCCCGTGGAGAAAAAGCTCTTCATCCGCCAGGTCGAGGTCTTTGCCGCCTACGCCGCCTATAGCGACCACGAGATTGGCCGCGTGATCCAGCAATTCCAGGAGCTCGGCCGGCTCGACAACACGCTCGTCATCTACATCAACGGCGATAACGGCACCAGCGCAGAAGGCGGGCCGCTCGGCACGCCAAACGAAGTTGCGTTCTTCAACGGCCTGAACGAGCTGCCGGCAGACGTGCAGATGAAATTCTACGACGTCTGGGGCACCGAACAGACCTACAACCACATGTCGGCTGGCTGGTCATGGGCATTTGATACCCCGTTCGACTGGTTCAAGCAGAACGCCTCGCGGCTCGGCGGCATCAATCAGAACATGGTGGTGTCATGGCCGGCCCGCATCAAGGACAAGGGAGCCTTGCGCGAGCAGTTCGTGCATGTGATCGACGTCGTCCCCACGATCCTGGAGGCGGCGGGCATCCGTGCGCCCGAAGTCGTCGACGGCATCAAGCAGGCGCCGATCGAAGGCACGAGCTTCGCCTACACCTTCGACGCGGCGAACGCGAAGACCTCCTCGCGTCACAAGACCCAGTACTTCGAGATGTTCGGCCAATGGGCGCTCTATGACGACGGCTGGATGCTGTCCACCAAGGTCAACCGTGCGCCGTGGGAGGCGTTCGGCCCGGCCAACCCGGACCCGCTCAACAATCAGGTCTTCCAGCTCTATAACCTGAACAACGATTTCAGCCAGACCGAGGACATCGCGGCGCAGAACCCGCAGAAGGTCAAGGCGATGCGGCAGAAATTCGTTTCCGAAGCCAGGAAGTACCAAGTCTTCCCGCTTGATGCTTCCGTCGCGGCCCGCATCGTGGCACCGCGCCCGAACATCACCGCCGGCCGCAAGGAGTTCGTCTACACGCGGCCGATGACGGGATTGCCGCAGGGGGATTCGCCGGCGCTGCTCAATACCTCCTACACGATCACCGCGGACATTGTTGTGCCGCAGGGCGGCGCCGAAGGCATGATCTTGACTTCGGGAGGCCGCTTCGCCGGCTATGGCTTCTACCTGCTGCAGGGCAAACCGGTCTTCCTCTGGAACATGGTCGATCTCGAGCGCATCAGGTGGGTGGGCCCTGATGCGCTGTCGCCGGGCCGGCACACGGTTGAGTTCGATTTCAGATACGACGGCATTGGTGCCGGCACGCTCGCGTACAACGATTTCAGCGGCCTCGCTCAGCCCGGCACCGGCACGCTGAAGGTCGACGGCACGACGGTTGCCAGCCAGAAGATGGAGAAGACGCTGCCGATGATCCTCCAGTGGGACGAGAGCTTCGACATCGGCTCCGACACGCTCACGGGCGTGAACGATGCAGACTATAAGCCTCCATTCCCATTGACGGCCAAGCTCAACAAACTCACGATCAAGGTCGATCGTCCGCAACTCACGCCCGCGGACATCAAGAAACTGCAGGCGACGATGCAGGAAAAGGCCAGCGCCGACTGATCGCACGGCATGCGTGCGGGCCGCGCCACATGGCGGAGAGCCCGCACCTGCGATCCGTGGCGCGGCTGCGGATCTGACCGAACGAGAAGTCGCCTCCCATCATCAACGGTCGCTGAACAGCGCCGCCGGTGCGGAAGGCTTCGCCAATTCGCTCATCACAAAACGATCGGGTGCATTTGCGCAATCGCGCTCGCCGTCGGCAACGCTGGTCGCAATCAAGCACGCCCTTCGCGGCCAGTGAAAAGCCCGTACGCAAAAAGCAGGATGACTGCGCCGACGACACTGCCGATGAAGCCTGCACCCTCCCCGAACCGATACCATCCCACCGCTTGACCGAGATAGGTCGCGACGAACGCGCCGACGATTCCCAAGACCGTGGTCAGAATGAATCCGGTGGGCTCGGATTTGTTGCCGGGCATAATGAACTTCGCGACTACTCCTACGATAAATCCAATGATGATCGTCCAGAGGATGCCCATTTCCATCGCTCCATTCGGTTAATTCGCGCATCCACGCCCAAAACGAACCCGCGACCATTGAGATAGATCAACGTTCTCCCGGCCCAACCCATTGTATCCGGCAGCGGAGGCGGACTTGACATGACTTGATATGACTTGGCATGGCGCGGCCGCCGTGCTGCACACGTCGCTAAGCGGACCAGGGCATGGCGATCATTGGCGAAATCACGCACACCACGACCTATCGCTATTCAAAGCCGGTCACGTTCGGTACGCACCGGGCGATGTTTCTGCCGCGGCGTGGCGCCTCGACCCGCCTGCTCAGCTGGTCCTCACGCACGAGCGTGCCGTCGAAGGTGCATTGGGTTACCGACTCCCGCTCCAATGCCGTCACGGTGATTGAATTCAACGCACCGGGCAGCGAGCTGACATTCACGTTCAAGGTTCGCGGCATCTATTTCGGCATCAAGGGGATCGAGGCGTTTCCGCTGGAGTCCCGGGCTGACGAAGTCCCCGTGCAGTATACCCCGGACGAATGGACCGACCTTTCCGGTTACCTGCGTCCGCACACCGAAGATCCGGACGGCAGCCTTGCGGCGTGGACCAAAAGCTTCGTTGCCGGCGATCAGGATCGCACCATCGACGTGCTGCACCGGATGCTGGAGACGTTTCGCAGCGGGTTCAGCTATCGCGGGAGAGATGCGGAAGGCACCCAATCTCCGAACGAGACGCTGCGCACCAAATCGGGCACCTGCCGGGACTTTGCCTGGCTGATGATCGAGACGCTGCGCCGGCTCGGCTTCGCATCCCGCTTCGTCAGCGGCTATCTGTACGACGCGGCGCTCGATGGCGGCGACGTGGGGATGACCGGCTCCGGCGCGACGCACGCATGGGTGCAGGTGTTCCTTCCCGGCGCCGGCTGGCTCGATTATGACCCGACCAACTGCCTCAGCAGCGGCTTTGACCTCATCCCGGTGGCCATTGCGCGGCATCCGGGCCAGGCTGTTCCGCTGGCCGGCTCGTGGTTCGGCGATCCCGCCGATTACCTCGGCATGTCGATCAATGTCGCAGTCCACAAGATCGGCGAAGTGCGCGATCCTTCGGAAGGATAGCTGGAAATCGCCGCGTTACCCGCGACGCCTCGATGCTGCGCGTTGTACGGTACGACGGCTCATCACGAGACGATCTCCTGCAACATCGCCATCAGCGCCTCCGGCGCGGTGACGTTGGGCGAATGGCTGGCGTCGATCTCGAAATAGCGCCAGCCGGCTTCGTTCTTGATGCGGCTGGCGAACTGGCGGAACGTGTCGGCCTGCGTGGCGCGGGTGGCGTAGATGTAGCTGCGCGGCAGGTTCGTCTCGCCGTGCTTCAATCTCAATTTCTGCTCGAAGCATTTGATCGGCATGTCGACGCGCCGCGCGCTCAGCCATGCGACGTCTGCGGGAGACGTGTCCGGCGGCACCGGCATCGGCGGAATACGCCAGCCGTCGCCGTCGCTCGCGAGTTCACGCATGGTCTCGATGGCCGATTCGTTGAGATCGAACAGCGATTGGCCGTCACGCGGCACGAAGGCGTCGAGATAGATCATCTGCGCGATGCGCTCGCGCACCCGGTCGGCGACGCCGGTCGCGACCATGCCGCCATAGGAGTGCCCGATCAGCACGATGTCGTGCAGGTCTTCGTAACTGATGACGCTGAGCACATCCTGGATATGCGCTTCGAGGTCGAGTCCCTGATGCGCAAGGTGCGCGCGCTCACCGAGCCCGGTGTAGCTCGGCGTGACCAGCCGATGCCCGGTGGCCTGCATCAGGGGATGCATCTTCTTCCATGCCCAGCCTGCCGACCAGGCGCCGTGACAGACCAGAAAGGTTTTTTGCGAGTTCGCAGTCATGGGATGCTTCCGTTCCGATTATCGTTGATGAGCCGTGATTTTGAAGTGTACCGACAGCTTGCGTCGTGTAAACGTCCCGGCAACGATCATAAGAACGAGATGAGGATGACTCCGGCAAGCTATGCGATCCTGTTCTTCGGCGCGCTTGCCGGCGGTTTCGTCTCCGGCCTTGCCGGCTTCGGCACGGCGCTGATGGCGCTCGGCATCTGGCTCTATGTGCTGCCGCCGACACTCGCGGTGCCGCTGGTGCTGGTCTGCTCGGTCATCGCGCAGCTCTCGACGCTGCCGTCGATCTGGAAGAGCATCGATTTCCGCCTGGTCTGGCCGTTCGTCATCGCAGGCCTCGCGGGCGTGCCGATCGGCATCCTGCTGATCGCGCAGGCAGACCCCGAGGTCTTCAAGCTGACGATCGGCGTCTTCCTGCTGGTGTTTCCGACCGCGCTGTTCCTGCAACGCAAGCCGATGTCGATCGCCTTCGGCGGCAAATGGGCCGACGGCGCGATCGGCTTTGCCGGCGGCATCCTCGGCGGCCTCGCGGGACTGTCCGGCCCGCTGCCGATCCTGTGGGCCAGCGTGCGCGGCTGGGGCAAGCAGCAGCGCCGCGGCGTGTTCCAGATCTTCAACTTCACGATCCTGGCGGCCGCGCTTTGCGTGCAGATCGCAAGCGGCTTTGTGAAGCCCGAGCTGATCTGGCTGGTGGCGTGCGCGTTTCCGGGGACGCTGCTCGGCGCCTGGCTCGGCGCGCGGCTCTATCACGCGCTCAGCGACCGCAATTTCTCCGACGTCGTGCTGCTGCTGCTGTTCCTGTCCGGCGTCGCGCTGGTGTGGAACGGACTGGCGCAGAAATAGCGCGGGCGATGCGAGAGCGTCGGTTCTGATCCAATCAGAACCGACGCTCCAGCCACGCGTCATCGCTCACTCAGCCGCGGCCTGGCCGAACTCGGTCGCCTGGCGCTCGAACAGGCCGCGATAGATGCCGCCGGGACGCGCGGCCAGCACCTCGTGCGTGCCCTGCTCGACGATCTCGCCGCGGTCGAACACCAGGATGCGATCCATGCTGCGCACCGTTGAGAGACGGTGCGCGATCACGATCGAGGTCCGCCCCTTCATCAGCCGTTCCATCGCCTGCTGGATCAGCGCCTCGGATTCCGAATCGAGGCTCGAGGTCGCCTCGTCCAGGATCAGGATCGGCGCATCCGCCAGGAAGGCGCGCGCCAGCGCCACGCGCTGCCGCTCGCCGCCCGACAGCTTGACGCCGCGCTCGCCCACCAGCGTGCCGTAGCCCTTCGGCAGCCGCATGATGAAGTCGTGCGCATTGGCAAGCCGCGCCGCCTGCTCGATCGCCTCCATGCCGGCGCCCGGCCGGCCATAGGCGATGTTCTCCGCCAGCGTGCGGTGGAACAGGATCGGCTCCTGCTGCACGATCGCGATCTGGCTGCGCAGCGATTGCTGCGTCGCCCTGGCGATGTCCTGACCGTCGATCAGGATCCGGCCGCCGGAGACGTCGTAGAGCCGCTGCACCAGCTTGACGAAGGTCGTCTTGCCGGAGCCGGAGCGCCCGACCAGGCCGACCCGCTCGCCGGCATCGATGTCGACCGACAGCCCGTCATAGAGCGGCCGGCGATGGCCGCCATAGTGGAACGTGACGTCGTCGAACACGATGCGGCCGCCCTGGATGTCGATCGTCCCAGCGTCATCGGCATCGACAATGCCGAGCGGCTCGCCATGGATCTGCACCAGTTCCTCCATGTCGTTCACCGAACGCTGCAGGTTGTTGATGTGCATGCCGACATCCCGCAGATAGGCGTGGATGATGTAGTAGCTGGTCAGCACATAGGTGACGTCGCCCGGCGTGGCGCGGCCCTGCGCCCACAGCAGGATCGCACCGCCGATCACCGAGGCGCGGAAGCACAGCAGCACCACGAGTTGCGCCGTCGAGGTGTGGTTGTAGCGGAACCAGGTCCGCCGCACCCGCCGGCGCCAGCGGCTGATGACGCCATCGAGCCTGATGTCCTCGCGCGTCTCCGCGCCGAACGACTTCACCACCGCGTTGCAGGTCAAGGCGTCGGCCAGCGTGCCGCCGACCTTGGTGTCCCACGCATTGGAAACGCGCGCGGCAGGCGCCACATAGCGCACCTGGAACACCATGGTCATCGCGACATAGATCACCGAGCCGACCGCGATCACCGCGCCGAGCTGCGGCCAATGCACGCCGAGCAGGATCATCGAGCCGACCAGCACCACGGCCGACGGCAGCAGCGCCATCAGGATGGTGTCGTTGAGCAAATCGAGCGCCCACATGCCGCGCGTGATCTTGCGCACGGTGGAGCCGGCGAACGAATTGGCGTGCCAGTCGGTGGAGAAGCGCTGCACCCGCATGAAGGCCTGCTGCCCGACATCGGACATCGTCTTCAGCGTGAACGGCACGATGGTCTGGATACCGACCAGCCGCAGCACCAGCGACAGCGCGCCGAGGCCGACGATGGCGCCGAACGCCAGCATCGCCGCATGGCGCGCGGCGGCATCGGTGGCGCCCGCGGTCAGCGCGTCGACCAGATGGCCGGAAAACACCGGCATGAACAGGTCGGCCGCGGTTGCGCCGAGGAATCCCGCCGTCACCGCGGAGGCACGGAGCGGCTGTTCCAGCCAATGGCGGAAGACAAAGGGAAGCACGATCCGGATCGCAGCCGGCCGCTTGGTCGTCAGAGAGGTCATGGCACATTCCGGCCACGCTTTTGCAGCGCGTGCCGGCTCCATCTGAGGCGACGTGCGGGCGGAATCCGACCGCGAGCGCCGCTGGAAATTGTCGATAAATCGTTGGGAAGTTTTGCTGATCGGGGATCAGGCCCGATCAGCGCCGGGAGCTAACGCGTAAAGGCGTCCAGCACCGTCGAACGCGGGCGCGCGATCTGCGAAATAAGCGACTTCATGCGCATCTCCCCGGTTCGAGTAAGGAAGCGCTGCTTATAAATGCATCACGCGCGATTGGCAAGGTAACATCGGCGTGAGTGCGTCAATGTGTCGGCGATATAAGCTATTCACGCGACCGGGCGCAGCCCGCGCGCGAATCCGATGCGCTCAGCCCGCGACAGCGGCACACTTTCGTAGCCCGGATGAGCGAAGCGATATCCGGGGGCGTCGGTCATCGCTCGATGCGATCATCGGATCAGGTCGGCCACCGTCCCCGCATGTCGCTCCGCTCATGCGGGCTACGAATAACGATCCACCAACTCTCCTCACTCACGACGTTCTCCAAAACTTCCGCCTTCTCCCGCATCGCCCGCCCAGTCGAATGGCAACACGCCCTCCCTCACATAACGATGAAACGAGGAATGCGGCCAATGGCACACGCGCCGGACCAAGCCATGTTTGACGGGGTTGAAATGGATGTAATCGACGTGACGCGCGAAGTCATCTTCATCGCGGATTGTGTGCTCCCAAAACCGCCGCTGCCAAAGCGCCAGATCGCCATTCGATCGACGCTTCAGCTCTATCGAGGCAGCAAGCAACCGGCTGCTGAAGTGTCCTTTAATCCGACGCCAGCGACCTGCGAAATCGGAATCGCCTTGCGGCAGTGTAAGGATCGCGTGGAGGTGATCGGGGAGCACCACCACTGCATCGACTGAGAACGGACGTTCGCGACGAGCGGTACCGAACGCATCCCGCAGCGCCGCGATATAATCCACGAGCAGGCTGGATCGCCGGTCATCGAGTGTGACCGTAAAGAAGAACGTACCGCCCGGGATGAAGTTGCGTCGGTATCTGACCATGCCCCAGCTCCCGCAGCATTCCCGCATATCGCTTCGCTCATGCGGGCTACGATGCCAGAATATTGCTGATTAGCAGCCGCTTGCGTCAATACAGATCAGCGCTTGGGATCTCGAAGCTTCGTAGCCCGGATGAGCGAAGCGATATCCGGGGCCGCGTCACGTTCGGTGATGAACTGCTGAGATCGGTCCCGCATGTCGCTTCGCTCATGCGGGCTACGATGCCAGAATATTGCAGATTGACAGACGCTTGCGTCAATACAGATCGGCGCCTGGGATCTCGAAGCTTCGTAGGCCGGATGAGCGAAGCGATATCCGGGGACGCCAGTCATCGCTCAGTGATGAACTGCTGAGATCGGTCCCGCATGTCGCTTCGCTCATGCGGGCTACGATGTCAGAATATTGCAGATTAGCAGACGCTCGCGTCAATACAGATCAGCGGCTGGGATCTCGAAGCTTCGTAGCCCGGATGAGCGAAGCGATATCCGGGGCTGCGTCACGTTCAGTGATGAACTGCTGAGATCGGCCCCGCATGTCGCTTCGCTCATGCGGGCTACGATGTCAGAATATTGCAGACGAGCAGACGCCTGCGTCAATACAGATTAGCGCCTGGGATCTCGAAGCTTCGTAGCCCGGATGAGCGAAGCGATATCCGGGGCCGCGTCACGTTTGGTGATGAACTGCTGAGATCGGTCCCGCATGTCGCTTCGCTCATGCGGGCTACGAAGAACAAATGACACCACCTAATGCGCGTCGCCGCCGCTCGCGGTCATCGACGGCGGCTTGTTGACGAACAGCACCAGAAGGCTGAGCGCGACATAGAACAGCGACAGCATGAAGAAGGCGTCGCCATAGCCCATCACCGCGGCCTGGCGGTGCACGATCTGCGAGAGCTGCTTCATCGCCATGATGGCGGAATCGCCCATGCCCTGCATGCGCTGGGTGAACATGTTGAGGGTCTCGACCGCGGTGGTGTTACCCCAGGTCACGCGGTCATGCAGCCGCGAGATGTGCAGATCGGTGCGGTCGTTGAGCACCTGGTTGATGACGGCGAGCCCCACCGCGCCGCCGAGGTTGCGCATCAGGTTGAACAGGCCGGAGGCGTTCTTGACGCGGTCCTGCGGCAATGTCGCGAGCGCGATGTTGTTGGTCGGCACCATCGCGCACATCATGCCGATGCCGCGCAGGATCTGCGGCAGCAGCAGCTCGTAGAAATCATAGTCGCGGGTGATCCAGGTCATCTGCCAGGAGCCGAGCGCGAAGGTCACGAGACCGAAGGCGATGATATAGCGCAAATCGACCTTCTGCATCAGCCGCCCGACCACGGGAGCCATGAAGAACATGGTGACGCCGGAGACGAACATGGTCTCGCCGATCATCAGCGCGCTGTAGCCGCGGATCTCGGCGAGATAGCGCGGATAGACGTAAGTCAGGCCGTAGAGCCCGATGCCGATGCAGAACTGCAGCACGCAGCCGACCGCGAAGTTGCGGTTGGAGAACGCGTAGAGATCGACGATCGGCTCCTCCGCGGTCAAGACGCGCCAGAAGAACGCGACCGCCGAGACGAAGCCGATCGCGGCGCAGACCGCGACCGAGGTGTCCTGCAGCCACTCATATTGCGGACCTTCCTCCAGCACATATTCGAGCGAGCCGAGGAAGCCGGCCATGAAGATCAGGCCCCACCAGTCGAAGCGCTCGAGCAGCGCGAAGTTCGGCTGATCGAAATCGACCAGTGCCAGCACGCCTGCCGTGATGATGACGCCAGGCACGATGTTGATGAAGAACAGCCAGTGCCACGACATCAGATCGGTGATGTAGCCGCCGACCGTCGGTCCAACCGTCGGCGCCAGCGTCGCGACGAGGCCGATGATCGGCGCCACGATGTGGAATTTGGTGCGCGGGAAGATCGTGTAGGCCGAGGCGAACACCGTCGGGATCATGCCGGCGCCGAGAAAGCCCTGCAGCGCGCGCCACAGGATCATCTGCTCGATCGAGGAGGCGAAGCCGCACAGCAGGCTCGAGGCGGTGAAGCCGAACGCCGAGATCGCAAACAACAGCCTTGTGCCGAGCGCGCGCGACAGGAATCCGGACAAGGGAATCGCGATCACTTCGGCGATCAGATAGGCGGTCTGCACCCACGACACTTCGGTCGAAGAGGCCGACAGGCCGGCCTGGATCTCGGACAGCGAGGCCGAGACGATCTGGATGTCCAGGATCGACATGAACATGCCGAACACCATGATGATGAAGGCAACCACCCGTTTCGGCTGGAGGCGCTCGGACTCCGAGGCGCCGGTCATCATCGAGGGCGAAGCAGTGGTCGTATCAGCCATGGGCTATGAGCTCGCTGCTTCCTAACACCTCTCCCCGTTGGGGAGAGGTCGCGCCGAAGGCGCGGTTGAGGGCCGCAGGTCCCACGAGAGGCCGGAACCCCTCACCCGGATTGCATCTGGCGATGCAATCCGACCTCTCCCACAAGGGGAGAGGTGGACAGTTGATGTGGCAATTCTCCGGTCAGACGTCATATGCCGCCTGCTCTCAAGACATCACTGCGGATGGATCATCATCGGCGCGTCGAGATCGGTTTCGGCGTCGGCATCGGCGGCGCCCTCCCTCGTGTCGACCGTGGTGTAGACCGACATGCCGGCGCGCAACAGGCCCTGCCTGGCGACGCTGGCCGGCACACGGATGCGGACCGGCAGGCGCTGCACGATCTTGGTGAAGTTGCCGGTGGCGTTGTCGGGCGGCAGCAGCGTGAACACCGAGCCCGCCGCCGGCGAAATGCTGTCGACGAGGCCGGTGAACTTGCGGAAGCCGTAGGCGTCGACCTTGATCGTCACGCGCTGTCCGGTGCGGATGCGCTTGAGCTGGGTCTCTTTATAGTTGGCGTCGATGAAGACGCCTTCGAGCGGCACCACGTTGCCGAGCCGCTGGCCGACATTGATATAGTCGCCGGTGTTGACCAGGCGGTTGGAGAAGGTGCCGTCGACCGGCGCACGGACATTGGTGAATTCGAGATCGCGCTCGGCCTTGGCGAGCTGGGTCTGCAATTCGGCGAGCTGGGCGCGGGCCTCGGCCTGCTGCGCCTTGGTCACCTCGACATTGTCCTTGGCAGCATCATAGGCCGCCTGCGCTGATCGCACGCTGGCCGCGCCCTGGTCGCGGCCGGCCTCCGAGACTTCGAAGGTGGCGCGCGAGGCAAAACCCTTGGTGCTGAGCGCCTGCTGGCGATCGAAATCGAGATCGGCGCGCTTCAGGCCGGCTTGCGCCGACACGAGTTGCGCCTGCGCCTGCTCGACCGAACTCACCGCCGCCGCAACCTGGCGGCCGATGCGCTCGATCGTCGCCTGCTGGGTCGCGATCCGGGTACGCGCGGCGTCGACCGCGATACGGTAGTCGCCGTCATCGATCCGGAAGATCACGTCGCCCGCGCGCACCAGCGCGTTGTCGCCGGGCAGGATCGCCGCAATATGGCCCGCGACGCGCGCGCCGAGCATCGAGTTGTTGGCGCGGACATAGGCATCGTCGGTCGAGACGTAGAAGCGCCCGACCATCAGGTAATAGGCGGCATAGCTTGCTGCGGCGAGCGCGAGCAGGCCGACCACGCCCATCATCACGAATTTGCGCTTGCCGGATTTCGGCGCCGGCGCCGCAGCGGGCGAAGCCGCCGGCTGCTCGGGCGCAGAAGCGGGCGGCGCCTCAGCGGGGCGCTTGGCTTCATCGGCCCGGCCCTGCTCGCCGAGATCGGCGGATGCGTCGCGCGCGATCGCGTCCTCGGCCATCTCAGGCTCGGAACGAACAATGCGTGCAGCCTGATCCCGTGCTGCGGCCATAGCCGAGGCTCCTCACAAAAATCTTGACGCGCGCGATGGCGGAATAAGGGCCGTGCGGCGCATCGTCACTCCTGAGATACCATTGACCGAACGGTTCGGTCAATCTATATTCCGCCGGTTAGATTATAAAGCTTCGATTCTTCCCTTTCCTACTCTGGGTTGAGTTCTTTCCCGAGAAGCTAAATCAATGGTTGCAGCGCCCCGAACCTCCCTCCAGTCCGTCGGCGAGGAGGAATCGTCGAAACGCCGCCAGATCCTGGACGGCGCCCGCAAGGTGTTCCTGGAGCTCGGCTTTGACGGCGCGAGCATGGGCGAGATCGCGCGCGCCGCCGGCGTCTCCAAAGGCACGCTTTACGTCTATTTTCCCGACAAGGCCGGGCTGTTCGCGGCGATCGTCGAGGAGGAAAAGCTCGAGCAGGGCAAGGTCGTCTTCAATTTCGATCCGGCGCGCGACGTCGACACCACCCTCCCCGAATTCGGCCGCGCCTATGTCGCGGTGTTGTGCCGGCCCGGCGGCGGCTCGGCGATCCGCACCGTGATGGCGATCGCCGAGCGGATGCCGGAACTCGGCAGCCGGTTCTACACCCACGTCATCGCCCACACCGTCGACCGCTTCGCCGCCTATCTCGAGGCGCGCGCCGCGCTCGGCGAGCTCGTGATCGACGACTACCAGCTCGCGGCCTGGCAGTTCATGCAGATGTGCCAGGCGACGCTGTTTCAGGCGTTCATCTTCCAGGCCAGGCCGTCGCCCTCACCGGAACGGATCGCAACCGTCGTCGACAGCGCGACGCGCGTGTTCTTCGCGGCGTACCGGCCGAAGCAGGCGGATTGATCCCCGGCCGTCGCAAGACAGGCGAGTGATGATCCAATCCGACTATTTCTTTTGGAAGGACCGCAACTTGGCGCTTGTCGCGCGACGCCACCTCGCGCGACAATTCCCTGCATGAACGGGGATATCGACCCAGATCAAATGTCCAGCGTGATGGCGCGGCTGGGGGACGCGGTGGTCGACCCGACGGCGTGGACCGACATCATGACGTCGATCTGCGAAGCGGTGGGCGCAACCGGCGCCGTGCTGCTGCAAAGCGACGTGCGGACCCCGGACGTGCCGCGCACGGCGTCGACCGAAGCGATGGTGCAGCTCTACTTCGCACACAACTGGCATGAGCAGGACTCTCGCGCTCCAGGCGTTCCGCGAGCAATGGCCGGCGAAGTGATCACCGATCAGGACTTGCTGACGCCCGAGCAGATCCGGTCGGATCCGATGTACAATGAGGTGCTGTATCCGTTCGGCTTCAAATGGTTCGCCGGCATCGGCTTCTGGGCCGACAGCGCACCGTGGGTGCTGACGTTGCAGCGCACCGGACAGGAGGGACTTTTCGAGACACGCGAGACGCGGCTGCTGGCGCAGCTGGGGCCGCGCCTGACAGAGACAGCGACACTGTCGACCGTGGTCGGCCGCATCGCGCTCGCCTCCATGACCGGTATCCTCGATCGGGTGCGGCAGCCGGCCGCCGTACTCGACCGCGCCGGCCTCGTGATTGATCACAACGCAGCCGCCGATGCCGGCTTCGATGCGGACATCAGGATCAGGGATCGCCGGCTGATTGTGCGCGACAGAGCGGCACAGGCGCGGTTTGATCAAGTCGTCGATCTGATCCGCGCCGCACCCGAGCGCGCGGCGCTGCCAATCGAGCCAATCCTGATCCGCCGTACGCACAAGGGTCCGGTGGTCTTGCGCGTGTTGCCGGTCGACGGTGCGGCACGCAACGTCTTCCTCGGCGCGCGGGCGATGCTGGTCTTCGTCAATCTGACGCCACGCGCGATGCCCGAGCCCGGCTTGATCGCGCAGGCATTCGACCTCACGCCGGCAGAAGCGCGGCTGGTGGCGCTGCTCGCGGGCGGCCTCTCGATCGCCGACGCGGCCGAACGGCTCGGAATCGTTCGTGACACGGCACGCAACCAGTTGAAGTCGGCCTTCGCCAAAACCGGCACGCACCGCCAGCCCGAACTGGTCAGCCTCGTCCTGCAGATCGCCTGAGCATGGCGCCGCACCGGCGCGGACCTGTTGGCGGCCTCCTCAGCATGACGGACGCAGATTCCTTAGGCCCCAAAGGGATTGCTCTCCCGCCATCGATGTGCACGATCAACAACACCGGCGCGAAGAGATCATCGGCCATGAACGAAATCATCATACGCACGATGCAGCCCGACGAAATCGCGCTGGCGGTGGACTGGGCCGCGGCGGAGGGATGGAATCCCGGTCTCGCCGATGCGCCCTGCTTTGCCACGGAGGATCCGCAAGGATTCTTGATCGGTGAGCTCGACGGCCAGCCGGCCGCGGTGATCTCCTGCGTCAATTACGGCGCGCAATTTTCCTTCCTGGGCTTCTACATCGTGCGCCCGGACCTGCGCGGCCGCGGCCACGGCCTGAAGATCTGGAATGCGGCCATCGCGCACGCGCGCCCGCGCGTGATCGGGCTCGATGGCGTGGTGGCGCAGCAGGCGAACTACCAGAAGTCCGGCTTCGCTCTCGCTTACGCCAATGTGCGCTATGGCGGCACTGTCGCCGCACCGCCGGCACCGAATGCCGGCATCGTCGCGCTGAGCGATGTACCGATGGCGCTGATCGAGGCCGATGACGCCACGGTATTTCCCGCGCCCCGCCCGGCCTTCCTGCGCAGCTGGATCAACACGTCGGGACATGTCGGGCGCGCGCTGATGCGCGACGGCAGGCTGGCCGGCTGGGGCGTGATCCGCCCGTGCCGGACCGGCCGCAAGATCGGTCCGCTGGTGGCCGACGACCGCACCGGTGCCAAGACCATCCTGTCGGCCTTGCTCGCGAGCGCAGGCGGCGGCGAGATCTTCCTCGACGTCCCCGCGATCAACCGTGACGCCGTCGCGCTGGCGCAAGATCTCGGGCTGTCACCGGTGTTCGAGACCGCGCGGATGTATACCGGCGCGATCCCGCCATTGCGGATCGATCGCGTGTTCGGCGTCACGACGTTCGAGCTCGGTTAGCGCAGGATGAAGTCAGGTTGAAAGGTCTCGCAGCAGACTGCTGCACCTCCCCCGCAAGCGCAGGGCTATCGCGTATGGCTATTGGCCATAACAACGTGGAAACGTCGGCTGAGGCGAGCGTGCGCCTGCACGATTTCGGGATATTAGAAATATATCCGTGAGTTGCCCGACGTGTCAAGTGGCTTGGTCGAACGCCTGCCACCGCCGGCTCCTTTGCATGGGGTTGTTTTCGATATTTTCGCAACGCGCCTCCCCCGCAAGTGCCCGCAAGCGGGAGAGGGAGCGCGGCTGCAATTCAAACCCGATCTAGTTCGCCGCCGCGTTGACCTCCGGCGCGGCGACGTTGTCCTGCTCGATCTCCTCGGGCAGGCCGGCGAAGCGCCGCAGCGCCTTCGCCATCTTCACGCGGCCGCTGACGCCGGTGATGATGACGTCGACCATCACGAACGACGAGTGGAAGTGGCCCTGCGCCTTGAGCTGCTCGACCTTGACGCCGGCCTTGGCGAGCGCGTCGCCATAGGCGATGCCCTCGTCGCGCAGCGGGTCGAACTCGCTGGTCGCGATGAATGCCGGCGGCAAGCCTTCGAGCTTGCCGCGCAGCGGCGCGACGCGCGGGTCGGTGCGGTCGGCCGGCGAGCAGTACAGGTCCCAGAACCAGTACATCAGCCCGCGGGTCAGGAAGTAGCCGGTCGCGTTGTCGACATAGGACGGCCGGTCGAATGTGGAATCGGTGACCGGACAGATCAGGAGCTGGCCCGCGATCTCAGGCCCGCCGCGATCGCGCGCGAGCTGGCAGGTGACGGCCGCGATGTTGCCGCCGGCGCTCCAGCCGGCGACCAGCAGCGGCCCTGCCCTGCCGCCAAGCTCGGCGGTATGGGCCGCGATCCAGCGCGCCGCCGCATAGCCGTCCTCGGCCGCGGCCGGGAAGCGATGCTCGGGCGCATGGCGATAGCCGACGCTGACGATGATCATGCCGGTGCGCCTGCACAGGTCGCGGCAGAACGGATCGTCCGACATCTCGTCGCCGAGCACCCAGCCGCCGCCGTGGAAATACACCACGATCGGATGCGGCCCCGGCGTCGCCGGCCGGTAGAGCTTGTACGGCAGCGGACCGTCCGCGCCCTGCAGCATGCCGCTGCCGACCTCGCCGACCGGGCGGCCGGCAGGACGGCCCTTGTTGAACTCGGTGAGGAAGTCGCGCGCGCCCTGCGCCCCCATCGTCTCGAGCGGCGGCAGGTTCATCTCGCCGAGCAGATTCAGCACCAGCCGCACATCCGGCTGCAGGCGCACGATTTCGCCGTCATTGCATTGCTCGGCAACGCCGGGACCTGAGAGCTTGAAGCCGAGCATGCCGCGGCCGACCACCTCGTTGCAGATGCTGCGATACGGGCCGACGCCGCCGGTATAAGGCATCACGCCCTGCGGCTTGCCGGGCACGTTGGCGCCTGTGTACCAGGTGTTGGCGAGCCGATGCAGCGTCAGCGTCGCGCAATCGGCCATGTGGCGTTCCCAGCCGGCCTGCGCGGTGTCGGTTGCTTCCATGGTGGTGAAGCCGCCGTCGCGCAGCGCGGCGATGCGGTCGACCACCCAGTCGACATGCTGCTCGATCGAGACCGCCATGTTCGACAGCACGGACGGGCTGCCGGGACCGGTGATCATGAACAGATTGGGGAAGCCCGCGACGGTGACGCCAAGATAGGTCTGCGGTCCGTGCGCCCAGACATCCGACAGCGACTTGCCGCCGCGGCCGGAGATCGGATGCACCGCCATGATCGCGCCGGTCATCGCGTCGAAGCCGGTGGCGAACACGATGACGTCGACATCGAACTTGCGTCCGTTGGTGGAGATGCCGCTGGCGGTGATCGCCTCGATCGGCTCCTGCCGCAGGTTCACCAGCGTCACGTTCGGGCGGTTGTAGGTCGCGTAGTAGTTGGTATCGAGGCAGGGACGCTTGGCGCCGAACGGATGATCGTGCGGGGCGAGCGCCGCCGCCGTCTCCGGATCCTTGACCACGGCGCCGATCTTCTCGCGGATCAGATCGGCGACCAATCTGTTGCCGTCGACATCGACCGCCTGGTCGGCCCAGAGCTGGGTCAGGATGTGGACGAGGTCGCCCGCCGCCCACGCCTTCTCGAACCGCTCGCGGCGTTCGCCGTCGCTCAGTTGCCAGCTCACCACGGTCTGCTGCGGATAGGGCACGCCGGCCATCGACTGGCGCGCCTGCTCGCGATAGGCGGCGCGGTCGCTCTCGAAATACGTCTTGCGATCCTCCGGCGCCGGGCCGTTGCCCGCAGGCAGCGCGAAGTTCGGGGTGCGCTGGAACACGGTGAGCTGCGCGGCTTGCTCGGCGATCAAAGGAATCGACTGAATGCCCGACGATCCGGTACCGATCACGGCAACGCGCTTGCCCTTGAGATCGACGCCCTGATGCGGCCAGCGGCCGGTGAAATAGATCTCGCCCTTGAAATCCTTGACGCCGTCGATCTCCGGCGGCTTCGGCGACGACAGGCAGCCGGTCGCCATGATGTAGTAGCGGCACGAGACGTTGGCGCCGTTGTTGGTCGAGATCTGCCAGCGCCCGGTCGCATCGTTCCAGGTCGCCTTCGTGACCTTGGTGCCGAACCTGATGTCGCGACGCAGATCGTAGCGGTCGGCGACGAAGCCGAGATAGCGCAGGATTTCCGGCTGGGTGGCGTATTTCTCCGACCAGGTCCAGGCCTGATCGAGCTCGGGATCGAAGGTGTAGCTGTAGTCGATGGTCTGGATGTCGCAGCGCGCGCCGGGATAACGATTCCAGTACCAGGTGCCGCCGACATCGGCGCCCTCTTCGAGCGCGACCGCCGAGAAGCCCGCCTTGCGCAACCGATGCAGCAGGTAAAGTCCGGCGAAGCCGGCGCCGACCACCGCAACGTCGACCTGCTGCGTGGTTCCGCTCTGCGTGGAGTCTGAAGCGCGTGCTGCAACT
>NZ_JAQOSR010000009.1:0-89928 GCF_046718885.1 Bradyrhizobium sp. UFLA01-814
AAGACTTCAAATATCCAACGAACGTTCGAATTCTGGCCCTGCTAAACAGGCTTCCCAGAAATTCGACGATGTAGTGCAAATGCTTCAGCGCGATACGCAGCCTGTGCCGCTGAGCTGCCGTAAACCCTTCGAACTTCTTGCTACGTTTGCAAGCCTTGCGGTGATGCCGATCGATCAGGTCGGGAGCGACATCGACGATAGGCGCTAAAAGAACGACCGCATGTTCTGATATTTCCTGATCACGCCACCCACGGGCCGCAAACCATCGCAACAGCCGCAACATCGACGTAGCGTATCTTTCGGACATGATCGCCTGTTTAACATGCTCAAGCGCCGCATCTCGCTGGCGCTCCGTGGCATCGATGAGATGTTCGAAGTCTGAGCTGGCAGGCAATGCATGGGTGACCGCGCCGACCAGGGAGGCGGCAAAACTGTCCAGATTGCGCACCGGTGCAAGGGAGTGAGCGAGCCATCTCAATTCCTCCGAGGCCCAGTGGTAATGCTTCTCCTGCAGGAGCCGCTTCAAGGCCAAAAGCGCGGAGCGAAGACGGCGAACGGCGACCCGCATCTGGTGGATGCCTTCCGGATCACCCGTGAGAACGGCCTGTTCGTTGCTAAGAACGTGGGTGAGGCAGTGTCGCCCGATGCGTTGTAGCGCGGCCTCGACGCTCATGACAGGATCGAGCGTGATAGGTCCCACATGGACTGCCTGCGGTATCAACCTATCGGCTCCAAGCAGTCGATAACCTCGCTCGGCCTTGCTGCAAGGCTCGATGCGGATTGGCTCAGTTTCGAGCAGTTGCAACGCTACATCGAAGATCACTCGCGGATCGCCCTCCTTGAGCTCAAGTTCGATTTCGCTGACCGGCGCGCCTGCACCGCGGGTGCAAGTGCGGATCTCTCCCTCGTCAATAGCCGCCTCGATCCGCGCGGATGGGTCCCGAGTAATTTCGATCGTTGTTCGCGTGACTATCGTCATGAAGACGGGACGCAACTCCTCATCGCGGACCAGGTCGCGCAGCCACCTTCCAGTCATCGGCGCATCGAGAATCGGCCATTTGCTCCGGATATGGTCCTCCCACTCGCCCCTCTCCAAAGTATCCAACCGAGCTGGATCTTCGACCTTGACGGTCTGGACGAACTCCGAGCCCTGCTTGCGTACCCGAAGCGATAACCGCTCGCGGTGGAGCGCAAGCGTAGGTGTGTCGTAGTACGTACTGACTAGCGTCGACCGGGCCTCCGATTTTGCGGTCGGCATCGCCAGGAGCATGCGCTTCAGCTTTTCGAACTTCTCCGGCGGTGCGGCGCATTTCAGTTCGAACTCGGTTGAGATGGGACTTCTCCTTGCACGCAGCTAGGGATCATGCGCACTTTTGATCGGGGCGGCCAAGGGGCCGAAGAACCCGCGCTAAATTCTCACGCCCGGTTCCGTCAGTGCTGCCGCTGAAGATTTTTGCACAAAATTGTCGAGAACAGCAGCCGCCCCCGCAGCAATGATGCCGACGACAAAGCATGCGACGATGAACGCGCGCATTGTATTTCTCCTGTTTCCGGTTACATCGAACGCAAGATGACACTATCCCGTTCCGTTATCGCTCGCGCTCTTGTCTTACTTTCCGATGCGAGGACGTCTGTTGGTCACGTTGGCGCTTGACGAAAGGACGATCGACATGATGCTCGGCGATGAACTGGGCGACAATCTTCACGACGTCCGGCGGCATTGGCACGGCTTCCACATGGTTGGTTTCCGCGTTGGTGAACCCTTCTCCCTCGGCTGGATCGGCCGTTACGGCGAGGATTTCATACGGCCCTCGCTCCGAGGCAACTGGACGCAAGGCCGTCCATAACGCCGGTGTTCCCGACGCGAGGTTGTCGTGATAGTTGGCAGTCTCGGTTCGGTGCAGTTCGATCACGGCTTGACCTACAAAAAACAAGGTCGTGTCCTCTCGCGTGTCAACTGGTGTCCAAGGAGCGGCCGTTGGTGTTCCGGCAAGCACTGAAACCGGTCCCCACAGAAAGTCAGCCCAGACGCTTCTCGCCTTGCGCCGTTCAACCAAGACGCCGACCGGAATCACCGCAAGAGCTGTTGATCTCAATGAAACGCCTCCTTTCGGGCCGCCGGCAATTGCTCCTTATGCAGACTGACGATGAGCCAGATGCGGCGCGCCGGCTGGGATCGAAGCGCGCCGTCCCGCCAACGCTCATTCCGCCACAGTCGCCGAAGGCGGCCTCAACCGAACTTCATTTGCCAGTTGTTGAGCGATCCAATGATCGTGGTGTTCTTTAGCCCAGTTGAGATCGACCTCGCCGGTACCCATGGCCTCGAATGCACCCTCCATTCCGATCGTACCGATATAGATGTGGGCCAAGATCAGGGCGACGAGCAGAACGGCCACCACAGTATGAACGATCTGCGCGAGTTGCATCCCGGCGATGCTCACACCATAAAAAGGAAACATCATCAGGAACCCCGATACGGAGACCGCAGCGCCAGCCGCCACTGAAAGCCAATAGACAAGCTTCTCGCCAAAGTTAAAGCGTCCGGCCGGGGCATGTTTGTTCTTGATGAAACCCCCACCCTGCTTAATCCAGTCGAGGTCAATTTTTTGGAAAAGGTTGTCCCTGAAGAAGATCACGGCAATGAGGACGAGGCCGATCGCAAACGAGAAACCTGTGAAGTTGTGCACGTACTTTGCCGCCTGCGAGACGAGCGTGAACGCGTCCGGGCCGATCACCGGCAACAGCAACACTTTGCCGAAGGTAACGTTAAGGCCGGTCAAGGCAAGAACGACGAACGACACCGCCGTCAGCCAATGTGCAAATCTCTCATACGCCTTGAAGCGGAAGATCTTCTTTCCCGAGCGCCCCTCGGCAATCCGGATCGGTCCCACAATCAAGTACGCCAATCCGAGGATCGCGATGGTGCCGAGGATTATGACTGCGCTGGCCCGATGCAGCAGCACCTCATGGACATACTGCCACGTTCGTCCAGCCGGTTCGATCAAAACACCGGCCTTGGGGTCGGGAATATCTACCCGACCTTCGACACGGGGGGCCTGATTCAGAAGCGTCTGCTCATCGATGACGCTGGCTGTTGGGTTAGGGGCGCCATCCGGGCCGCGCTTTTGCGCTTGGGTCGGAACCGCCGCGGCAATCGAAAGGAGGGCGACTGCGACGACAAGAAGGCGAACACGCACGCGAAACGCCATGACGACCAGCCTCTCCGCATTTCCACCTAGCACTTCACTGCCCACTCCGCGTTGCGGTTCAAACACGAACTGCCTCGCCATAAGCAGTCATCCAACCCCATGAGCCAGAACCGTAGCCCCGCTTGAATACTCGTTCCTTGTAGATCTGAGCAATGACTTCGCCGTCGCCGGCCAGCAAAGACTTGGTCGAGCACATCTCGGCACACATCGGTAACTTACCCTCCCCGAACCGGTTCGATCCGTATTTTGCGAATTCCTCGGCACTGCCCGGCGCTTCGGGTCCGCCGCCGCCGGCGCAGTAGGTGCATTTATCCATCTTGCCGCGCGAGCCGAAATTGCCGACCTGCGGATATTGCGGCGCGCCGAATGGGCACGCATAGAAGCAGTAGCCGCAGCCGATGCACAGATCCTTCGAATGAAGCACGACGCCGTCTTCGGTCGAATAGATGCAGCTGACCGGACAGACGGCCGCGCAGGGCGCATCGGTGCAATGCATGCAGGCCATCGACACCGAGCGCTCGCCGGGCTTGCCATCGTTGATCGTGACGACCCGCCGGCGGTTGATCCCCCAAGGCACCTCGTTCTCATTTTTGCATGCGGTGACGCAGGCGTTGCAGTCGATGCATCGATCCGCGTCACAAAGGAATTTCATGCGCACCATCGCTTTCTTCCTTTCATTCCCCCCGGATCTGGCCGTGGCTCGCCTTCGGCTCCTGCGTGACAGTCGCTGGATCTTAGCCGCATGTCGCACGTGCTCATGCTCTTGCCGACCACCGGGATATTTGACAGCCTTGGCGGTCGCCGGCTCCCCTACCACGGGCAACCGGCGGCAGTTCCCGTACCGCCAATCGCAAAGCGAAGCAGGTCGCGCTGGTCCACCTTCGTCGCAACATAAGTACGCTATCCATAGATTCGACCGCTAAAGCTGACTGGGTTTCGGCTTTCCGCCTTGAGTAACGCATTGGCGACGGGATTGAAAATGACGGACGTCAACTACGAAAGATCAAACAGATCCCGACGACGAGAGCCGTTGCATAGAATGTGGCGGCGACCTAGATGGCAGCGGCGACGATTAGCAAGGCGCGTCCTGCACTGATGGACATTTGACGTTTGTCAACGACATTTCCGTCGGGCAATACCATGATGCTAAGAACTCGATTGCGGTACGTGGATGCGAACGCTCGCAAATTGCGATCCTTGATCGATTCTAGGTTCATCTCGATCCTGGCGTAGCAAATCGAGAGCTGGTGCCCGGCTATGATTCATTCTGTGATCGTGCGAATTGTCGATTTCTGCGCTCGCAATCGGTGGACGATCGTTATTGCCGGCGCGCTGCTGATGCTTGGAGCCTCGGCCTTTGATGCCGCCCGATTCTCGATCAATACTAACATAGAGGGTTTGATTTCCCAGGATCTGCCATGGCGTCAGCGCGAGCTGGAATTGTCCGAGGCTTTTCCGAGGAAAGGCATTCTGGTTGTCGTGAGAGCGACGACGCCTGAAAACGCCGAACGGGCGACTGGCACGCTGGCGCAGGCCCTCTCGAAAAACTCTGATCTGTTTCCCACCGTGGAATTACTCGACAGCGGGGATTTTTTCGAACGCAATGGATTATTGTTCGAGTCTCCGGCGGATGTCAAAAGGACCGCGGAGGGATTGACGAGAGCCAAGCCGCTCATAGCGGCGCTCGCAAGCGATCCGAGTCTGCGCGGCGTGATGACGGCGCTCTCGTTTGCGGCCGAGGGCATACGGGCAGGCCAAATCACGCTGGATCAGCTTGCGTGGCCTCTGTCATTGGCAAATCGAACACTCAACCAGGTTCTGTCCGGGAAACCGGCCACATTTTCCTGGCAGGAGCTGTTGGAAAATCAGCTGCCGCCGGCAAGGCGGCTGCGACACCTTATTGGAGTTCAACCCACGCTCGATTTTGCCGCGCTTCAGCCTGGTCACAAGGCGGAAGACGGAATACGGCAAGCAGCCTCGGATCTGGACCTGCAAAACAAATTCGGCGCGACGGTTGATCTAACCGGTGAGGTGCCGATGAATGATGATCAATTCTCGGTCATCAGATACAGTGCTGTGCGCGACACGCTGACGGCGGTGTTCGGCGTTCTGATCATTCTCTGGCTGGGTCTTCGTTCCTGGAAAATCATTGCTGCGGTCTTCTTCAGCCTGATTGCCGGGCTTGCGGCGACGGCCGCTCTCGGCCTCGTTCTGGTCACCTCTTTCAATTTGCTCTCGATCGCATTGTTCGTGCTGTTTGTCGGCCTCGGAGTAGATTTCGCCATCCAATTTAGCGTGCGCTATCGCGCCGAACGGCACGAGCACCCTGACTTGAACGACGCTCTGCGATCGGCTGCCCGCAAGGCGGGCGATCAGCTCTCATTGGCTACCGCGGCCACCGCCATCGGATTTTTCGCATTTCTGCCCACCAGCTATCGCGGCCTGTCGGAGTTAGGCCTGATCGCCGGTTGCGGCATGCTGGTCGCATTCGCCTGCAGCATCACATTGGTACCGGCGAGCCTAGCGCTGCTCAAACCTCCAGGCGAGCCCGCGCCGGTTGGCTTTCGAAGCCTCGCACCGCTCGACAATTTCCTTCAACGGCATCGCATTGCGGTAATCGTTGGCACGTTTCTCGTCGTTCTCGCCGGTATACCGCTGTTGCTCCATTTGGAGTTCAACTTCAATCCAGTCGATCTGCAAAATCCGAATTCTCCTTCCGTGGTGACCTATCGTGAATTGCAGAACGAGCCGGAAGCCAGCGGCAACGATGCTCAGGTATTGGCGCCGTCACTCGAAAGGGCGGATGAAGCGGCCAAACGTCTAGCTGCACTTTCCGAAGTCTCACGAACATTGACGCTGAGCAGTCTGATCCCAGCCGATCAAGACAAAAAAATTGCCGCGTTGAAGGCCGCCTGGAAACAGATTGGCCCAGCCCTCAATTCTCCGATGCGGCGGCCTGGCCCGAGCGATCGGGAGAATATTGCTGCGATTCAAAAGGCAGCCGAAGTTCTTGGCCTGGCCGCAGGAAGCGGAAACGACTCCGGCGCCGAGGCCGCACGGCATGTTTCGGATTTGCTGAGGCGCCTCGCGAGCGCAGATGCCGATATTCGGGCCAAGGCCGACGCCGCGGTCGTGCAGCCGCTCATTTACGATCTCGACCTTCTACGCAAGTCTCTTGTCCCGGAAGTGGTGACCATCAAGACGATGCCGCCGGATCTCCTACGCAATTGGCTAACGTCCGATGGTAGAGCCCGCGTTCAGGCACTGCCAGCGGGCGATCCGAACGATACCAACGTGCTGCGAAATTTCGCGACCGCAGTACTTCGTATCGAACCGTTGGCGGCGGGGGGTGCGATCAGCCTCTATGAAGCTGCGAGGACAGTCATGTCAGCTTTTGTCGAAGCAGGTGTTCTGGCAATCAGTTCGATCGCCATTCTGCTTCTTATAGCGCTGCGGCGCTTGACCGATATGCTGCTGACACTCATCCCCCTCCTCCTCGCCGGTGTCCTTACGCTCGAGGCTTGCGTGCTGATTGGCGTCTCGCTCAATTTCGCAAATATCATCGCACTTCCGCTGCTGCTCGGCGTCGGCGTCGCATTCAAGATCTACTACGTCATGGCGTGGCGCGCCGGAAGAATCGGTCTGCTACAATCGACGCTGACCAGGGCGGTACTATTCAGCGCCATGACCACCGCGATTGCGTTCGGGAGCATGTGGGCGTCGAGCTATCCCGGCATGTCGAGCATGGGCAAGCTGATGGCCTTGTCACTGCTGTGCACGATGTGGGCGGCGGTGTTCTTCCAGCCGGTTCTGATGGGGCCGCCGCGGCAAGTGAAGGTATATTCTGATCAGGACGCAAATTGGCGCCAAGCCGCGGAATAGGCGTCAGTGCCAGTGCCACCACAAGACTTCCGACGCAAAGTCGACGACGACGCGCTCGGAAAGACGCCGAAGTCCTTTCTGCGGTTCGAGTCCCATTCTGAAGTTCGTCGGCGCGGCGGGAGAAATGTGACGATTGGCACGGCATTACGGTCAATGGAGTTTTGACGGCCGTTCAAAGACAATTCCACTGGTGATCCCCATCATGGGATTATCCATCCTGAATGATGATGATATGTTAACCAGGACAACTCTCATGACAACGACACTGGCCATATTCGTGGCCGCCCTCCTGCATTCCTCGGTACCAAGTGATGCCCTACAAAGCCCCTTCTCAGGCTTGAGCGGGAGTTGGTCGGGCGGCGGCTTCATCAAACTGGCTAGCGGCCAACGTGAACGCCTACGCTGCCAGGCGACCTATTCCGTCACCGAAAGCGGTACACGACTGCAGCAACGTTTGCGCTGCGCAAGCGACAGCTACCGATTTGATGTCGATAGCAACATTGTTTCAGAAGGCGGGGCACTGCATGGAACCT
Source organism: Bradyrhizobium sp. UFLA01-814 (assembly GCF_046718885.1). NCBI lineage: Bacteria > Pseudomonadati > Pseudomonadota > Alphaproteobacteria > Hyphomicrobiales > Nitrobacteraceae > Bradyrhizobium > Bradyrhizobium sp. UFLA01-814. Next base: position 7,625 of record NZ_JAQOSR010000009.1, read on the forward strand.
GGACCGAAACCAGCCGCCACGCCTCCGGTGGTGTTTCCGGCCGCGCGAGTGGTGGCGAGATCGAGGCCAGAATTGACGGTGCCGGATTTTCAGCCCGTTTGACCCTGAATACGCGAGGTGACCGGCAATCCGTGGTGATTGAGTCGCCGGGTCACGATATCACTGAAGTCTCTGTCGCGCTCGCCAGAACAAGGTGAGGAGAACTCGATCTCCCCACTATCGGTAAAACGGCTTGCCGCCCACCCGCTGTGCAAGTCTGCCCAAAAACGTCACCGTCGGCCGCAGGATCAAGAGGTCTGCGCTCAACGCCGCGAGCATGGCAAACGCGCTCAACCAACCGAACAGGCGGAGCGACGGCAGACCGGAGAAGACGGTTACAATCAGGCCACACGCAAGCACGATGGACGTCAGAATTAAAGGCGGACCAACCAGGACGGTCGCCCGCTCAACGGCAACGGCCGGATCCTCGTACGGTCGTTCCTCGTGCCGTAGCCGATTCAAAAAGTGAATGGTAGCGCTCAGGCCCAATCCAAAAGATACCGTCAGCGCCACGACGCTCGCGAACTGCAGGCCTTCTCCCAGAATCCATAACACGAATCCAGAGAGCACGATCGGGAATATTCCGGGCAGGATGCTCGCCAGCATGACGACGAACGAGCGGAACGCGAGACCGATGAAGACGGCGACAAACAGAAACTCAAGCGTCAGACCTCTGTTCAACTTGTTGATCATGAGGGCGCTGTTCCGGGCGGCAATAGCCGACAGGCCCGTCACGGCTACTTTGTAGCTCGGATGTTTTGCGCGGACAGCATCCAGCGCTTTGTCGAGGCCTTCGATGACGGGCAGAAGCTGACTGGAATCGACGTCCGGAACGCGGCCGGAAACCAGAACGGCGTCCTGTTCCGCAGAAATGAAGCGACGCGTCAGATATTCGGGCAGGATATCGACATACTGCTTCAGCGTCGCCACGTCGGACTTGCCCATCTTCTCCGCAAGCCAGCGCCGCAGTGTCTCCAGCGACCATACATTGGCGATGCCAGGCTGCTTGTCGAGGGTCGCATGCACCTCCGCTATCACGGCAAGCGTTTCCGGATCATAAAGTGATTTGCCATCAGGAACCTTGATCAGGATATCGATCGGATTGGCACCATTGAGCTTGGCATCGAGACGATGGCTCGCGGCAACGGCCTGTTCCCTGTCGGGCACCTGATCGGCCAATCGATAGCGAGGTTGAAGATTGGCGTAGACTAGCCCAAGGCCGCCGACAACCAGGACGCCGAGCAGGCTGTACAGCCCCGGCCGGCTCACCATCCGGGCAGCAACCCAGAAACAGAAACGCCGCAACACGTCTAAAGCGGAGTCCGCGCCTCTGACTTCCACAACAAACATCGCTTCGTTCCGGATCAGCAGAACACCGAGAAGCGGCACCAACATCAGAACCGCGAACATGGCAATTAGAGTTGCGACCAGGCCGGCCTCGCCGAACGTCCGGATCAGATCGGATTCTGAAAATTGCAACGCAATAAACGAAAGACCAGCGGTCACATGCGTCAGTACGCATGCCGGCCCGACCACAAGCATGGCGTTGCGAAATGCTTCAAACCTCCCCTCGCCCTGTAGCAGCCGGTCGCGGCCTGCGAACGTCAATTGCATGCTGTCCGAAAAGCTGATCACCATGATCAGCGGCGTCATGACGTTGAGAAACATGTTGAGGCGAAAATCAAGCCAGCCAAGAGCGCCGAGAGCCAGCACGATGGCGATCAAGGGTGGGCCGGCGGCGATGATCATGAATGACAACCGGCGGAAGAACAGGATCGCGATCAAAGCTCCAGCTGCGAATCCGAATGCATTATAGAGCAGCCGATCGCGCTCCACGGCATTGCGGATCTCGAGTTGCATGACCGGTACTCCGGACAGGCGAGCGGTAAGTCTGCTGCCGGCCAGGTCATTATCGATTGTTCTCTGAATTTCGCCGATGACCTCGCGCAAACGGCTGCTCGCAACGACATCCGGGTCCAGTGCGAGCACAATGAGGGTTAATTGTCCATCTTCGGACAGCAATTTACCGCGAATGATCTCGTTGTTCAGTACGCGCTGGACTAGCCGGTCATATTCGGCGCCGGCAGGGAGTTGATCCGGAAACAGCGGCGCGGGCAAGTCGGTGCCCTTTGGCGGCTCGCGCGCCGAAAACAACGAGATAATGCCTCTTGTGCCTTCGATCAGTTGCAGGTCGGTGACTAGATCCCGCAGCTTTTCGACCGAATCGCGCACAAGCAGATCTTTGCCCTCCACCACGATGAGGACGTCGAATTCGTTCGACGGGAAGCGCCGCGTCACTTCTTCGAACGTCCAGAACTCGGGTGTCTCGGACCGGAACAGCTGGCTAAGGGAGTCATCGACCTTGATACGCGCTATCCCGAATGCTCCCACTATCAACAGCACGACGGTGGCAAGCCAAACGAGCCATGGAAAACGTAGCGAGACCAGACCGATGCGCTCGAGACCGTATGCGATGCTCCGCGAGGCGCCTATTGGACGCGAGTTGGGCTCTGGCTCTGTATATCGCGACGTATCCATGTTCCGTGGCCTGCGCGATGAGCATCCACGCGGCCAGCCGGACTTTGCCGCGAGCTTTCGGGTACGTCTCAAGTCTACGACCGTGCCTGGGCCGCGACTATGACGGGCATCAATCCGTGCTGCCAAGCGATCGATTTCGATTTTGGTTCATACCTGCTCGCCTGTTCGGACTTTGGCTTGAGGCCCTCAGCGCTATCAAACCCCACTGCCGGAGGAGGACAGTCAACGATCCTGCGACGGAGTTCGTCGGGGGCGGCCTACCCGGTCGCAGTGGCTTAAGCGGCCACGACGAGGTAGCGCTTGAACCAATCGCGCGCTAAGCTCGCCACTTCATCCAGCGCTCCCGGTTCTTCAAACAAATGCGTTGCTTGCGTTACGATCGCCAATTGCTTTTCGCAGCGCAGCTGCGCGAGAGCAGCCCGATTTAACTCAAGGACTTGCTTGTCGTGTTCTCCAACGATCAATAGCGTTGGAGCCCGAACGCGCGTCAAGGCAGCACCGGCCAGATCCGGTCGGCCTCCGCGCGAAACAACTGCCCCTACTGGATCGGCGCGGATCGCTGCGGCCGCCAGCGCGGCTGCGGCCCCGGTGCTGGCGCCGAAATAGCCTATCGGAAAGTTCTTGGTATCGGGGAATTGGATGAGCCAGTCGGTTATATCGACGAGCCTTTCGGCCAACAGGTCGATGTCGAAGCGCAAGTGCGTCGTGCGCGCATCGACCACTTCCTCGTGCACCGTTAACAGGTCGATCAGCAAGGTTGCCAGTTTCGCCTCGTTGAGCACACGGGCCACATACCGGTTGCGGGGGCTGTGGCGGCTACTGCCGCTCCCGTGAGCGAAAAGCACCACCGCACGTGCGTCCTCCGGCATAGTCAGATTGCCGTTAAGCGTCACGGAACCAGCAGGGACGCTAACCAATTGCCCCTCAATCATTTGAGCTGCGGAACTGTTCATGGCATGCTTCCTTTTCGCTTGCTATGGCCCGACGTTCATACCGCGAACGGGAATGTTTCCGGAAGTTCGCCGGCTTCCCACGCCTCGGTGGTTTCGAGCGGCTTGACCGCACATGTCTCATCGAAATGCAGGACTGCATCAAATTGGTCCGGCAGCCGCGCCTGGAAATAGTGACTGTGCCGCTCGGTTTCGGGGCGGTAGATCACGCCGATCGCGCGCTCGAGCCGAGGCGCGCCCAATTGCCGCACCACCACATCGCTGTCGTCCATGATCAGAAGGAATCGGTCGTGCCCTGCAGCATGGAACAGCGCCTCGTAGCTGCCGCCGAGCGCCGGCCGGACGCGCTTGCGGTCGGCCGCGCCGCCCCAATCGGAAGCGGCCGTTACCGTGCCACGATGCGTAGTAAAGCCGATCAGAACCGCATCGTCGGCGTATTTATCGCGTGTGAGCTGGCCGACATTCAGTTCGCCGCGCCGGCCCATTTCCGTCGCGCGAGCGTCGCCGAGATGCGAATTGTGCTCCCAGACGGCGATTTTGGCGCGACCGGATTTTCGATCAAGGTAGCTGACCAGCGCCTCAAGCGTCTCAGCCATATGTCGGTCGCGCAAATTCCATGATGACACCGCCTCGAGGAACACCGAGCGGTAATAGGCCTCGGCGTTCTTCACCAGGCGAGCATTCTGTTCGGCATAGAAGAGATCATCATCCAAGGCGCCGCCACGGCGCGTACGATCGGCCGCCCGGCGCTGCAACTCGAGCAACTGGTTGACAACCTCCTCCTCGCACGATTTGGAAAGATTCAGGCGCGTCATCAGGCCGTAGGCCTGTGTATCCTCGCCGACGTGATCGAAGCAGGCGTAGCGTTCACGCGCCTGGATCGCCGCCCCGGGATCGACCTTCTCCAGATAACGGAGCACGGCTTTCATCGATGCGTGCAGGCTGTAGAGATCGAGCCCGTAGAAACCGACCTTTCCGACACCCGGAGGAAGTCCATCATTGTGTGCCCGAAGCCACTCAATGAACTCGACCACCACCGCGTTACGCCACATCCAGGTCGGGAAACGACGAAAATCGGCGAGCGCATCTACCGCATCGACATCGTCGCCAGCGCCGCGCACATAGCGATTGAGACGATAGGCGTCAGGCCAATCTGCCTCCACCGCGACCGCCGTGAACTTCTTTTCGATGATGAGTCGCTTCGTGATTTCGGCCCGCTCGCGATAGAACTCGTGGGTACCGTGGGACGCTTCACCAAGCAGAGCGAAGCGCGCTTCACCGATCCGCCCGATCAACGGATCATAGTCGCGCACGGATCCGACCAGGGGATACGCAGTCTCGCGCAAGTCATTGACGAAGCACATCATCTGCTGCGCGAAAACGTGCGACTTCAGCGTTGGACTTGCTTTGGCTCGCCAACAGCTCGCGCACCTCATCGTCCGTAGTCTGTGAAAACTCCTGATACCAACGACCCACCGCCTGGAATGGCTCCGGCGTAATTGCGCAAATGACCTCGTCGGCCCTTTTCTTCATTTCCTCACAGGCGTCGCGCGATGCCGTCGGAACCGCGACGACAATGCGCGCAGGCCCCTGCTGTCGTAACCCTTCGATCGCGGCGTACATGGTGGCACCTGTCGCTAACCCGTCGTCAACCAGGATCACCGTGCGGCCGCGCACGTCGGGCTGCGGACGGCTGCCACGGTAAAGCCGCTCGCGCCGTGCCAGCTCCAGGCGCTCGCGTGCCGCAACCGCATCAATGATAGGCGTGGGAATGCCCAGGGCTTCGACGATCTCGTTGTTGAGCACGCGCACGCCACCTGTCGCGACCGCGCCCATCGCCAACTCCTCATGGCCGGGGACGCCGAGCTTGCGGACCACAAACACGTCCAGAGGTGCGTTGAGCGCGCGGGCTACCTCATAGGCGACGGGCACGCCGCCGCGCGGCAGCGCCAAAACGAGCACGTCCGGGCGACGGGAGTAGCCTCCAAGCTTCTCGGCGAGTCGTCTGCCCGCGTCTCGACGATCGAGAAACAGTCCTGGCATCATATCTCCTCCCTTGCCTGCGCAGCCGTTCGGCGCAGGCTTTTCGAATGAAGCTCGCCGCGCGGGCCGTCGGCTGCCAGTCGCTTCAAGGCAGAGGCCAGCGGCGGCGCAATGGAGACCGTTCGCAGTTCAGGCCAGTTCTCCTCGTGCACGTCCACCGAATCCGTCACCAATGTCCGCCACCACCGCGATGACGGCGAGTTCGATACCGTTCTTGATGTCCATCGGGTTCATGCCGGCGGCGACTGCCTTGGCGCCCTCGCGGACGATCGCCTGCCCGAGCAGCGTCGCCGTAGTCGTGCCGTCGCCGGCGAACTCGCTCGTCTTCAGCGCGACCTGCTTGAGCAGCTGGGCGCCGACGTTCTCGAACTTGTCGGCGAGCTCGATCTCGCGCGCGACCGTGACGCCGTCCTTGCTGATGCGGGGCGGCCCGAACGACTTGTCGAGCACGCCGTTGCGGCCCTTGGGCCCGAGCGTGACCTTCACCGCATCGGCCAGAATGTCGACGCCGCGCAGCAGCTTCTCGCGCGCCTCGCCGCTGAACCGGACTTCCTTGGCAGCCATTGGCTTACTCCTTGAAGACGAAATCGATGCCGTCGACGCCTGCGCGCTACGCCGCCTTGGCGTGCGCGCGAGTCTTTCCTTCGATCACGCCGAGGATGTCGGCCTCCTTGAGGATGAGCCGGTCCTCACCGTCGATGATCACATCGGTGCCAGCCCATTTGCCGAACAGGACGCGATCGCCGACCTTGACGTCGAGCGGAACGATCCGGCCGTTCTCGTCGCGCGCGCCGGCTCCGACCGCCAGCACCTCGCCTTCGACTGGCTTCTCCTTCGCGGTATCGGGGATGACGATGCCGCCGGGCGTCTTCTCCTCGGCCTCGATGCGTCGCACCAGGACGCGATCGTGCAGCGGTCTGAATCCTTTCATGATCGAAGTCTCCTGGTCGCCGTCATTGGCGGTCAACATGCGCCGACGCGCACGCCCGGTCATTGACGGTCATCAAGCAACACGCAATCAAGGAACCGCTGCGAGGACGCCTGCAGAGCCTAGACGGCAACGTGCCGGTCGATCGTCGCCGCGAAGTCGGCGTTGCGTTCCAGTTCGTCGCGCAGGCTCACTCTCATGGACGGCGCCGTGAGCAGCTGCAGTCCCTGTCCCGGCACCGTCCCCGGACGGCTGCGAAAGATCAGCATCATGCCGCGCCTGCCGCTGTACATGGACTGTCACGACTTCCAGCTCATGCGTCGCCTCGGCGCCGAACATGACGCGATCTTCGCGCAACCGCGTGCCGGCGCGGATCGGGCCGGGGGTGAGCACTTCGATGCTTCTGATCGAGCGCGATGTCGGGCCAATCGGCGACGTTCGCAACGATCGCAAATGCCGTGGCGGGTGTTGCAGCGATGAGCTTCGCAACCTTGATCTGAATGGAACTGTCTCCTCGATCGGCTTCGGCGAAAAATGATTATGCGCATCGCGCCGCCGGTTCCATGACGACCGTCAAGGGCCAAAGGACCGATTCTCGGCCGCAATGATGGAATGGTCGCCGCTTCCATCGCCGCTTGCCGGCGATTCATTGACAACGCCGAAAGGCCGACTGCGTTTGTCGAACCTCGACCAAGCTAACTAGTCTGATGAAAGCGCTTCGGCAGAGCGCTGCGGCGACCGGAGTGGTTCTCGCAACCAACGTCGTCGGCACACCTCCACGGATCACCGGCGAACGCTCCCGAAGCGTTCAATCGCGACGAACCGACGAGTCAATGAAGCATAGGAGCCTCAATAGCGAGAAAATCGGATCTTTGAGTAATTGTGCGCGTTGAAGCGGCGCATAAGATGGGTGCGCGCAATGGCCACCGCAACGCAAAGGCAAGCAGACAAAAGCAAATTGCTCAAGGTGCAGCGGTCGCCTTCGCGGAACCGGACTTGGGCGGCGCGGCCGCGCCAAACCGGGCACACGCGGCGGCGGACAATTCTTCCAAATTCAGGTGGCGCCGGCACGCCAGTTCGTCGCGTTCCGGTATCATGATGTCGGCACGAAAGGGGGGTCGAGCGCATCGCCGGTCAACGACAGGATGGCACGTGGGAAACGGCGGGCGGCTCATCAGCAAAGCTATGGCACATGTCGAGCGCGCTCGGTACGCGGCGTCGAGCGCGATGGTCCCACACCGACTGCCTGCGGCATTGCTTGAAGACTGCATGGAGCAACTCAGTCGACGAACTTAAGGCTGAGGTGCATGGAGAAAACATCGGCCGACGGCCTGATCCAACTTTTTTTCCACAATTCTGGTATCCAGGAGCCATTGCAAACATGGGACGACGTAAGCAATCTCGGCAGAACAAGCTGGCCAGCGAGGTCAAGGCGGAAGAGCCGGTAACTTACAAAGTTGTCAATCCGGTCGCACGCGCAACTGCGACATCGCGGCAACCGACTGGGGTGCAGCCCGCAGGGGCGGAGCGCACATCCACCGAGGTCATGGGCGTTGTCATTTCAAAGCCCGACAAGGAGTTGTGGCCGGACGGCGGCGACGGGAGGCCAGTGACGAAGCTCGACCTCGCCCGATATTTTGAGGCGGTCGGCGAATGGCTGATTCCCCACATCAAGGGCCGACCCTGTTCGATCATCCGCGGTCCCGACGGCATCCACGGCGAACGTTTCTTCCAGCGTCATGCCATGCAGGGAACACCGAAATATCTCAAGCTCGCAAAAGTCTCCGGCGGCCGCAAACCATACTTGCAGATTGATCGCGTCGAAGGGCTTGCCATGGTCGCGCAGATCGGTGGCCTCGAACTGCATCCATGGAATTGCGCGCCATATGCCTATGACACGCCGGGCCGGCTCGTGTTCGACCTTGATCCGGCGCCCGACGTCGATTTCACCGAAGTGGTCACTGCGGCCAAGGAGATGCGACAGCGCTTGGCCGATGTCGGCATGGAAAGCTTTTGCAAGACCACTGGCGGCAAGGGTCTGCATGTGGTCGTGCCGCTGCTCTATCGTGCAAAAGACAAGCTGAGCTGGAAGGAAGCCAAAGGCTTCGCGCAAGGCATTTGCCAGTGGATGGCCAGGGATGCGCCCGACCAGTATCTGCTCTACATATCGAAGCGGCTGCGCAAGGGGAAGATCTTCCTCGACTATCTGCGCAACGATCGCACGTCGACGGCAGTCGCACCCCTATCGCCGCGGGCGCGTGACGGAGCCACCGTTTCGATGCCGCTGACCTGGGCGCAGGTGAAAAGTGATCTCGATCCGGAGCGCTACACCGTGCGCACTGCGCCAGCGTTGCTCGCCAGAGGCACGGCATGGCAGGGTTATGACGAGGCCGCGTCGTCGATCAAGTCGGCGATCAAGAAATTGGCCGGCAAATAGCAAGGTTGATGGCCTTGCGCGCGCCTGTCATCCTTCCCGAGTGCGGAGGATCTAGGGTAAGAACTCATTAGTTTTTCCGCTCCGACAATACGATACTGATTCTCTGGCAGCTTTTCACGGATTCGTTTTCGGCAGTATGGGCATCGCTGAGCTGACGGTCGAAGGATGAAGTCGACGATGGTGTGGCGTACCGCCGGTAAGCTTGGCTGCGGCGGCGGTCCGTTGATTCTTTTTTTCCGCCCCGCTTGACGAGGCTTGGGTGTTGCAGGGAGGCGTAGGCGATCATGGTCATCAGCGCGTGACGATGCAGGCCTTGCCAGGACCGCCCCTCGAAGTGATCAAGCCCGAGTTCCTCTTCCAACTGCTGATGCGCCTGCTCGCAAATCTATCGTGCCTTGATGGCGGCGGCTAATGTGCGCAGATCTGTCGCGGCGGGCAGATTGGCGATAGTATTTCTTTTCCCCTGACGTCCTGTGTTCGCCGGTCAGCCAAGCCTCCTCGGCGGGAAGATGTTGCTGGCCCTTATCCTTGATCCGCTGGGGAGATCCATCGGCGATCCGCACCCGAACCGCGGCAAACCGGGCTTTCAATCGGCCTTTTGTCCCCGTTCGCCAACTCACATTTTTCCAATTGGTGTCGGCCAGCATGTCTTCGGCCGGGCGCGACAGGATGTCCGGAATGGACCGCTTGGGGGACGCCCGCGCATTGCAACCGGCCAGATAAGCTTGACGCCGACCGGGTATACCTTGAGGTGACGCGGGATGCCAACGGCCCACGCCAGCCCGCGTGCCGTGAGTCCTTGTCGAAACGGCGCACTCAGGCCGTATCCCGCGTCCGCCAGCACACAACCGAAGCGTACGCGGGCTGCTATCGCGCGATCAATCTTCGCCAAAGCGATCTCTGGCTTGGACCGTGGCGATCGGTAGTTGACCGTACGCCGGCGCGCTTCAACCGTACCGCATCGCTGGTCCAGCTCTCGGGTAGTAAGAGACGCAATGCGATCATCACCGGCACTTCACCACGCGAGCGTCAGCGACACCAATGTTTGGCAATTCGCCCCTTTTTGCCAAGCCCGAGGCATATTGAGCCGCAACACCGGCTGAGTGTTCGCCCTTCTTCGGCACCACAGTGTCGTCGATAACCAGCACCGCATCACCGCCGCCGACAAGCCGGTCGGCGTCTTTGAGCAGCTCTGTCTCCACCGGTGTCGCATCCCAGACGTGCAATCGGCGATGAAATGGTGCAGCTGATCGTAATCGCCCGGCCGCCGTCGATCTTGTGAAGCTTGGCCGTTAAGCGTGGAATCCACAAGCCAACGAATTGCAATGTGTCAGTAGCTCGTGATCTGTCGCCTGTTTGTAGCTCGTGAAGTGTCGTGTTTTCGGTGCTCCGGAACAAAGGGGGCGCGATGGGCACGGCATCCATTCACGAGGGTGTACGACGGATGCGGTTTTCAGATTTGCTGGATCGGACGGAGGCGAAGGAACTGACGCAGGAGGCAGCATCGGAGGTTCTTGGGATCAGTGTTCGGACGTTTCAACGCTGGGCGGAGCGCTATGAGGCGGACGACGGGCTTGTCGACCGCCGGCTGGGGCGTCGTTCGCCACGGCGGGCGCCGGAGGAGGAACTGGAACGAATGCTTGCGCTGTACCGGGACAAGTACGCGGACTTCACGGTGAAGCACTTCCACGAGCAGATGCAAAAGCGGCATGATTATGTGCTGGGCTATACGGTGACGAAGCTGGCGCTGCACGCGGCGGGGCTGGTGCGGAAGGCTCCGAAGCGTTCGGCGCACCGCAAGAAGCGGCCACGGCGGCCGCTTCGGGGCATGCTGCTGCACCAGGACGGATCGCGCCACGTTTGGATCGAAGGTCTGCCCGCGAGGGACCTGATCGTCACGATGGACGATGCGACCAGCGAGGTCTACTCGATGGTCCTGGTCGAGGAAGAAGGAACGGCCTCGACCTTCCAGGCCTTGCGCGAAGTGATTGGCGAGCATGGCCTGTTCTGCGCGCTCTACACCGACCGCGGCAGCCATTATTTCCTTACCCCAAAAGCTGGCGAGAAGGTCTCGAAGACGCAACAAACCCAGGTGGGACGGGCTTTGTCGCATCTTGGGATCGAGCATATCGCAGCCTATTCGCCGCAGGCGCGCGGGCGTTCCGAGCGGGTGTTCGGCACCTTGCAGGATCGGCTGCCGAAGGAGCTGCGGCTTGCCGGGATCACGACGGTTGAGGCTGCCAACGCGTGGCTGAAGGCGCATTACATCCCCGGGCACAACGCCGCGTTTGCGATCAAGCCCGAACAGGAAGGCTCGGCATTCGTGGCCGACCGGCATGAGGCCTGGCGCGAGGCGCTGTGCGTGATCGAGGAGCGAACCGTCGCCAACGATAATATCGTTGCATGGAACGGTCGGCGGCTGCAGCTGCCGCAGAGCCGGCTCAGGCCTCACTTCGTCAAGGCTGTGGTGCGCCTCCATGAGTATCCCGATGGCACCGTCAGCGTGTTCCTCGGACCGCATCGGTTGGCGATGTTTAGCGCCAACGGACAGCAGATCAGCCCCGACGCGCCTCAGCCTGGCAGTGTGCTCGGAGCCGTCAAGGACAAGCCCTGGCGGGCGCGCAAGCGCGCGTCCTTGACCGCTCCTGCGCGCGCCGCCGTCAAGATCGTGCGGGTCGGGGCGGAGAAACGGGCTTCAAGTCGAACAAAGAAACTGACAAAGTCCCCACCAACAATATCCCTGGCATGACCAAATCGGCCGAGCCGTCCGCGCCTTCCGGCCACGCCGATAATCAACAACGAAGGCGACAGATCACGAGCTACAAAAACACGACATCCTCACCCGCTACGGACACCAACGAATTGCAATGGGACGACAGTATCAGAGCAATGTGGGGTCTGCCTGCTGGCGCGCCGATCGACCAGGAGGTGTGGCGCCCCGGCGTACATCCGGATGATCTCGACCGCACGGGTTGTTCCAACATTAAATTACTGAGAGCGGCCACCGCCCGCATAAACGGGGGGGGGGGTAGCGGCTCATCGTCCGGTCTCGACCGGGCGCGCCCATGCGGCGACTGCTCGCACATTGCCGCGACAAGCGCTGTTGGAACAAGGGAGCTGGGCCAGCAATTATCACAACTTCGTCGCCTCGTTGACGGGTTGACGCCGGTCAAGGTCTATGGCCGGTGGGGGCGCCAGCCTGCCGCATTGAACGAACTTCGGTGGCGAGAGTTGGGAACGGAACATGTCACAGACAGTTGCCGGCATTCTGGTAAGTGCCCTCGAACAGATCGGCGTTCGGCACATCTTCGGATTGATCGGCGACTCGCTCAATCCGCTTGCCGATGTGGTCCGACGCAGCAAGATCGAGTGGGTCGGCGTCCGCCACGAGGAAGGCGCGGCGCAGGCCGCCGCCGGCCAGGCCAAGATCACCGGCACGCTCGCAGTGTGTGCCGGCACCACTGGACCTGGCAGCAATCATCTGGTTGCTGGTCTTTATGAAGCGGCCCGCGATCATGCGCCAGTGCTGGCCTTGTCTGGCGACATGCCGCGCAAGCTACATGGCACCGATTACATCCAGACCACTGAACCCGATCTTTTGTTTCGTGACGTGTCGCTCTACACCGAGACCATCTCGACCGCAGCGCAAGCACCGGCGGTCATCCATCAGGCGATAGCGGCCGCTTATGCCGGCCCGGGCGTCGCACATCTGACGCTTCCGCAGGACGTGATCGCAGCGAAAGCGCAAGGCACCGTTCCCAGCATCCCAACCTTGAAGCCCCGGTCGGAAGTCACCGCCAGCGAGGCAAGGATCGCCGAACTAGCCCGGCGGATTGAACAGGCGGGCAAGATAGTGATGATGTGCGGCGCCGGCTGCCGCGGCTCCGTTGACCTGTTGTGCGCTCTTTCGGATCGGCTCAAGGCTCCGCTGATCCATACAGTTAAGGGCAAAGACCTCCTGCCCTACGACGATCCCCGCTGGATGGGCGGTCTCGGCATGATCGGGACGCGGGCCGTCTACAATGCCGTGATGCGTTGCGACCTGCTCCTGATGATCGGCACTGATTATCCTTATTCCAACTTCCTTCCGACCAAGAGCACGGTGATTCAGATCGATGAACGACCACAGGTGCTAGGACGACGCGTTCTGACCGCGCTCGGCGTTGCCGGATCGGTCCGGCCGACGCTGAAGCAATTACTCGGCCGGGTTGCCCAGAAGACCGATACCGAATTCTGGGACGAGGTCGCCGACGAGCGCAGGAAATGGGACGCCATGCTCAACAAGCAAGCGGATATCAAGCGGAGCGACCATCAGATCCATCCACAGGCGGTTGCCCGCGCGGTTAGCGATCTCGCCCGTTCCGACGCGATATTCGTCCTGGATACCGGCCTAAACACGCTATGGTCCGCCAATTGGATCCGTCAGACCGGGACGCAGCGGATCATCGGATCCTTCAACAATGCGGCGGTGGGAACGGCCCTCGGCCAAGCCAATGGCATACAGGCGTTGGATCGCTCCCGTCAGGTGATCGCGCTGACCGGCGATGGCGGGTTCAATATGCTGATGGGCGAATTTCTGACAGCAGTGCATCACAACCTGCCGGTCAAGGTCATCATCTACAACAATTCGTCGCTCGGACTGATCACGCTGGAAGCCGAAAGCGTCGGACTGGTGCCATTTCGCGAAGCCATCGACTTTCCAAACCCGGATTTCGCAGCATTAGCCCGTGCGTGCGGTGGCCACGGATACATGGCCAAACGCCCGTGGGAATTGATGGCAGCGGTAGTCGAAGCTCTCTCGATCGATGGCCCGGCAATTGTTGACGCAACCGTCATTTCAAATGAAATGCCCAATTTACCGCACGTCGATTTGGAGATGATCGGGCATTTCGGGCTGGCCAAGATCAAGGAAGCCGTTCTCGCCGTAACCGGGGGATAGCGAGAGCAGGTCCGCCCGGACGTACCGAAACCCGCAGCCGGCGGCGACGCTTGGCCCTCCCCGCCCGAAAATTGACGATCGTCATGGTCCGTCCAGGAATCTGGGCGCAGTATCTACCGGGCATCGCGGAACGGTTACGAAGAGACGCAGATGTTCCCGATCAGGAATACTGTCCCGACCCGTTACCCGCCGGTGATCACGTGGGTGCTGATCGCCACCAACTGTATCGCGTTCCTGTTCGAGATCAGCCTTAGCCCCTACGAGCTTGAGCAGCTGCTGTATCAATTCGCGCTTGTCCCTGCGCGTTATTCCGGGATTCTTGCCTCCGACGGGATCGACCCGGCCATCGACGACGTCCTGCCGCTCTTCACTATGATGTTCCTGCACGGCGGGTGGCTGCACCTCATCCTGAACATGTGGACGCTATGGCTGTTCGGTCCGACGATCGAAGATCGGCTGGGTCATGGCCGTTATTTGGCATTCTATCTTGCCTGCGGCGTTGCGGCTTCTGTCGCGCATATCTTCTTCAACCCGGTCTCGATCGTACCGGCATTGGGCGCCTCGGGAGCGATCGCCGGTGTCCTCGGGAGCTACATGCGCCTGTTCCCCTTCGCCCGGGTGGTCGTGGTGATCCCGATCCTGTTCATCCCGCTGTTCTTCGAAGTCTATGCCTTCTTCTATGTCGGGTTCTGGTTCCTCATGCAGATCTTGCAGGGAATCCCGGGCTTGGCGGTAACGCCAATGCGCGCGGACGTCGCGTGGTGGGCCCATATCGGCGGGTTTGTGGCAGGCTTCGCACTTGTCTCTCTCATCGTCCAGTCCGAACGGCGTTACCGGGCCTACTATCGGGACGAAGGCGTGCTCGGCTTCGATCCTGAAGGGCGGATGTGAGGTGCTATTCGTGGAGGCTTCCATGTCGATCGGTGATCTCTTCTGGATCTTCTTCATGTTCTCGGCGATCCAGCCGCTGTTGCGCCAGCGCATGCTCGAGGCGATGCGCGTGCGCAAGATCTCGCAGCTGGAGGCCCAGCGAAAATCGCGGGTGATCCTGCTGGTGCACCGGCAGGAAACCATGCGGCTACTGGGTTTCCCGATCGCGCGTTATATCGACATCAACGATTCGGAGGAGGTTCTGCGCGCCATTCAGATGACAGACGAAAATGTGCCCCTCGACCTCGTGCTGCACACGCCGGGAGGACTCGTGTTGGCAGCGCTGCAGATCGCCAGGGCGATCCGCGAGCACAAGGCGAAAGTCACGGTCTTCGTGCCGCACTACGCCATGTCCGGCGGTACGCTGATCGCGCTGGCGGCCGACGAGACCGTGATGAGCAGCCATGCCGTGCTCGGCCCGATCGATCCGCAGCTCGGACAGTCGCCGGCAGTCTCGCTGATTAAGGTTGTCGAGGAGAAGCCGCTAGCCAAGATTGAAGATCAAACGCTGATAATGGCCGACGTCGGCCGCAAGGCTATTGCGCAGGTCAAACAGTCGGCAAGCGAGCTGCTGGAGCGGCGGCTGCCCGCTGAACAAGCCGCCAAGCTGGCGGAACAGCTCGCATCCGGTGCCTGGACGCATGACTATCCGATCTGGGCGTCGACAGCGAAGCGGCTGGGCCTGCCCGTGAACACTGACATGCCTGACGGCGTTTTCGAGCTCCTGAAACTGTATCCGCAACCCGTCCGCATGCAAAACAGCGGCGGCGTGGAATATCTGCCGGTGCGGCGAAGTCTGCCGGCCGGAGGCGATTCTGTGGAGGCGGACTGACGTTCAGCGGGGCCGCCTCAGACCGTTGCCAAATTAGCATGGCATGCCGATGCGGTCATTGATGGGTCGTCTCGTCAACGCGCCCACCGACTA
This sequence comes from Bradyrhizobium sp. UFLA01-814, assembly GCF_046718885.1. NCBI lineage: Bacteria > Pseudomonadati > Pseudomonadota > Alphaproteobacteria > Hyphomicrobiales > Nitrobacteraceae > Bradyrhizobium > Bradyrhizobium sp. UFLA01-814. Next base: position 23,354 of record NZ_JAQOSR010000009.1, read on the forward strand.
TTCAGGCGCTTGCGTGAGCGGATGCGACCCCATCCAATACGAACTGAACCGAGAAAGCCGCGAGCAATATCCCGAGCAGCCGGGAAAACACGGCATTTCCAGTGTTGCCCAGTGTTTTCGCGATCGGCACGGCCAGAGCAAAGCAAATCATGCAGGTCAGGCACACGAGCAGAATGACCAGAATGAGCACAACCAGTCTCGACGTCGTGCCTGCGGCGCTGGACAACAATAGCGTGGTGGCAATTGCGCCTGGTCCGGCCATCAGCGGGATAGCCAACGGAAAGACGGCGATATCCGAAACCTGCTCGGCCATCGTCTTGTCGGTTTCGCGTGCCTCCCGGTGCGGCCGGTCACCGAAGACCATCTGGTAGGCAACAGCGAACAAAAGAAGTCCGCCCGCGATCTGAAAAGCTGGAATGCTGATCCCAAGCTGGCCCAACAGCCAGTTCCCGCATAATGCAAGACCTACAAGGATCCCCGCAGCGATCAGCGGAGACCGGACGACGATTCGCGCCCTGTCTCGGCTACTGAGTCCGCCTGCTGCCGCGAGAAACGCCGGCACCAATCCGACGGGGTCGACGACCAGTAACAGGGTCACAAAGGCCGACATAGCGAAGTCGATCACGGCGAATGCCCGCCGCGAGCGGCAGGCAGATCGTGGTACGGGATGTACGCAGCTCGACCTGAGCCGACGCAAAGTACAGTAATAAGCAATCCACCAGCAGTCCTCGCCACTCTATGCACTGCGCAGAAATCATGCGTATCCTTTTCGCCTTGAGGGCTCGGCCTGGCCGAGTCCGGGGCGCCGAGCACGCCGCGCTGACCAAGCAGTTCGCGCTGAATAACGTCCTCGGACCTCTCGGGTTCTTCGCCGTTGAGCGGCTGTACTCTAACCATGATCCTGTTCTTCCCTTCTTCTGCCGCTGCATGCAAAGAAATATGACTATTTCGGCGGCCTGAGCTCGCTTCTAAGCCAACCTACCGCATCACTCCTGAGCGGATCGATGGGGATTGAAAGTGTCGTGGACTGGCCGCACGTCGAGCAAGCAAAAGTGAGTTCTTGATGACCGAGCGCGCCTGGCGCGGCCCTGCCCGCGGCCATAGCGCGTCCACATTTCGGGCATGCGGGTTTCTTGATTGTCGCAAACCCTCTGAGCGTATCAGATGGAGCCAGGAACATTGGTTTCGCCGACGCGAGCCGCTCTCGTTTTTGTGTGTGCTGCGAGCAGACGCATGACTGAACCGCGCAGCCTACGCACTTATGCTATATCGGCCACACGCAGGATGCGCTATGTCGTATTTTTACGTAGGCATCAACTTACGATCGGTCCATCGCCGCTCGTAGAATAATTGGCCAATGATGACTGGCTCACGCCGTCGATACACGACTGTCAATGCGGGGCGCGACGAGACATACGCACATATAAAATTATACGCTCACCGTCTCAGTGCTTCGTCAGGTTGTGAAATGCAGTTGGCTAGGCTTGCGATCAAGCTGCCAGAATTCGAGATCGGCAAATACTGGCACGACTGTGCCGATCCACCTGACCGACAGTCGGTGGCCGCGATCCTGGACAATGGTGGGAACGTGTCGCCAAGGAAGAAATAGTGTTGAAGCGCTCACCCTTTGAAGCGAGCAACGAATTTCGCGAAGGCCGCGAGCTGATCGGCAACCACCTTCCTGGTCGGGTCGTCCTTCAGTTCGAGCGTATGCGAATCAAATTTGGTCTGGGCTAGCCCGACGAATACTTCCGGTATCCCAAACACGAAGGCGCTGAGATAGGTAAACGCCATTCGCAGATGATACTGCATTCGCGCCCCGCCCAGGGGACCGCCGCTGGCGGACTGAATGGCGACTGGCTTCTCCCTGAAGGGCTGATTTTCCAGGCGCGATACCCAATCCAGCGCGTTCTTCAGGCCTCCGGGAATAGTCCAGTTGTATTCGGGCGAGACGATGATTATGCCATCGGCTTTCCTGATGGCTTCAGCGAAGGTCGTCACTTCACCTGGAAAGCCGGCGGCCTGAACGTCCGCATTGTACAGGGGCATGCCGTCGTACGGCGGCGCCTCGGAAAGATGAAGATTCGAAGGCGCAAGCTTAGGCAACGCCCGCATCAGCGCGGTATTGTACGAGCCCTTGCGCAGGCTGCCACTGATCGTCACCACGTTGAGTACCATTGACTACTCCTTTTCCTTGCATGAGACGCTGAAAACACATCACCTCAAGCGGCAATATTTGTCTTTGACAATTGCCCGTTTTCGCCACCGCCAGCAGCAAAAAAATGGTATTCGAAGAACCACAACGGCTGGTTGACATTGCCCGCGGGCCGCTGTCCAGCAGGAACGTCTACGTCAGTCCGGCTCCGTTGCGGCTTGCGGAATCGGACGCATCGCCGGGCGCTGCGGCTCGGCGCGTTCCTTCGCAGGACACGTTCCCCGGGTGAGATTCAAGGCGCAACAGATCAAACCCACATGGCTGTAGGCTTGCGGAAAATTGCCCAGCATGCGGCCGGCGAACGGATCGTATTCCTCGGCGAACAGTCCCACGTCATTGCAACGCGATAGGAGGCGGTCGAACAGCTTACGGGCCTTCAAATAGCGGCCCTGCAGAATGTAATTGTCGGCCAACCAAAAGCTGCATGCCAGAAACGCTCCTTCTCCCGGGGGCAGGCCATCACCGGGATTTGCGCGTTCATACCGCAGAACAAACTCGTCCTGGACCAGCAGTCTCTTTTCAATGGCCTGCACGGTATTCCTCACGCGCGGATCCGTTGCAGGCAAAAAGCCAACCAGCGGCATCAGCAACAAGCCAGCGTCGAGCCGTTTTGAGCCGTAAGCCTGCACGAAACTTTCGAGATCGCGGTCGAAGCCGCGGTCGCACACGTCGGCGTGGATCTCGTCGGCGACCGCTCGCCAATGCCGAGATGCTTCGATTGATCCGCGGGTGGCGAATTCACTCGCGGCACGATCGAACGCAACCCAGGCCATGACCTTCGAATGGACGAAGTGCTGCCGCTCGCCGCGTACCTCCCAAATACCTTGATCCGGCTCGCGCCAAGCGCTGGCGAGATATTTCAGCATGATGGGCTGCAGGGCGCGGCCGCGGTCGGTTAAACCTATACCGCCCTTCCCGGCGTGGAACATGGCGTCGGCGACCTCGCCGAGGACGTCCAGTTGGAGTTGCTGGTAGGCGGCGTTTCCGATGCGCACCGGCGACGATCTTTCATAACCGCCGAGCCACGGAATGGTCAGCTCCGGCAGCCAGCGTTCGCCTCCCACTCCGTACACGATCTGCACCTGCTCCGGACTACCGGCGATGGTGCGAAGGAGCCAGTCTCGCCATGCCCGCGCCTCGTCGTAGTACCCGAGGTGCATTAGGGCCAGCAGGGTGAACGTGGCGTCGCGCAACCAGCAAAAGCGATAGTCCCAATTTCTGATTCCACCAATAAGCTCCGGCAGAGAGGTCGTGGGCGCGGCGATAATCCCGCCGGTCGGGGCGTAGGTCAGAGCCTTCAATGTAATGAGCGAACGTTTGACCGCTTCCGTCCAGCGACCGAATTCGGGACACCGATCACTCCATCCACGCCAGAATGCTTCCGTTCGTTTCAGCGCGTCGAAGGCATCAATCGCCGAAGGAGGATCTTGAAACGACGCCCCGTAGGAGAGGATGAACGGGATTGACTGGCCGGCCGTGACCGTAGGTTCACCAACTGTTTTTAGGTCCTCGCCGTGAAGCGCGGCTGTCGTACGCAGCACCAGACGCTCCGGACCGGCGATTGCGCTGATGCTGCCGTCATCAAGCCGGTTGACCCACGGCACCGTCGCCCCATAGTCGAATCGCACTACAAATTCGGAGTGAAACTCAACTCGCCCCTGTCGACCTACGAGGATGCGTACAAGCTCGGCCCGATTTCCCGGTGCCATGAAATCGATAAGCGTCGCAGTGCCACCCTTCGTTCTGAATTCCGTTTCGAGGACCAACGTGCCTGCGCGGTAGCGCCGCGACGTCTCGATCGGCTCATCCTTCGGCGCAATGAGCCACCGTCCATTTTCTGCGTCGCCAAGCAAAGCGGCAAAGCACGCAGCCGAATCAAATCTCGGCAAGCACAGCCAATCGATCGAGCCATTGTGCCCGACCATGGCTGCTGTCTTGCAGTCGCCGATCATCGCATAGTTTTCGATTTTGAGCGCCATACACAACTCTCGGCCTGGGCTCGCTGCCCACGCAACCGCTCTCAGATATTGATCCCTAAATTTTCTTCGTCGAAGCACAGCCCCGTTGAAACTGCCGGTGCTCACAACCCTTGATAAGCGATAAGTGAGCCGATTCCACAGTATCGCGGTCGACACTGAATCCAGGCCCACAATCTCTCGGCGGCTGTTTCCCCGAGCGCATCGCTGTCAGAGCTTCCGCCAGCTTCGGCCATCGCGCTTCAAAAGTTCAAACGCGCCCGGAGGGCCCTCACTGCCCGCAGGATAGAATTCCAACCCCTTGCTGCCCACTCGTTTCCAGGCGTCGAGGAGCGGCTGAACCGCGCGCCAGCCAGCCTCCACGCCGTCGGCGCGTTGGAACAGAATGTTGTCGCCAATCATGCAATCGTAAATCAAGGTCTCATATCCCGTCGCAGGCTCGGACTTGAAGTAGTCCTTATAGAGAAACTTCATTTGCACGCCGTCGATCCTGATCACTGGCCCCGGCACCTTGGTGTTGAACTGCAGCGTGATGCCTTCACTCGGCTCGACGCCGATGACGAAATAGTTCTCAGCCAGTTGCTCGATGGGCGTGCATCGAAACATCGCAAACGGCGCCTCGCGGAATTTGATCGCCACTTCCGTGCGCTTCATGGCGAGCGCCTTTCCGGTGCGCAAATAGAAGGGGACCCCGGCCCAGCGCCAGTTGTCAATATTCAGTTTCATCGCAACGTAAGTCTCCGTAGCGCTGTCCGGCCGGACGTCCGGGGTATTTCGGTAATCAGGAATCTCCGTGTCGCCGATTTTCCCGGCAGTGTACTGGCCGCGCACGGAGTTTTTCAGCGCCTCCTCTTCGCTCTGACAGTGGATCGCCGACAGCACTCCGTCCTTTTCCGAACGCACGTTATGGGCATCGAAGTGTCTCGGCGGCTCCATAGCGACCAGCGATAACAGCTGAAACAGATGGTTCGGCACCATGTCGCGAAGCGCGCCGGTCGCGTCATAAAAGCTACCGCGATGGCCAACACCGAGCTGCTCATCCACGATGATCTGCACGTGATCGATGTGATGGCGGTTCCAGATCGGCTCGAACATTCCGTTGGCGAAGCGCAGCACCAGGATGTTCTGGACGGTCTCTTTGCCAAGGTAGTGATCGATTCGGTAGATCTGGTGTTCGCCGAGGATGCTCAACAATTCCGCATTCAGCACACGCGCCGATGCCAGATCGGTTCCAAACGGCTTTTCGATCACAACCCGCCGCCAGGCGTCGGGGTCCTCCTTCAACAAGCCGAGACGGCCGAGTTGGCGCACGATCGGCGCGAAGGCATCAGGCGGTGTCGCCAAATAAAACAGCCGATTGCCCCCGGTGCCGCGCGCGGCTTCCAACCGTTCAAGCTGCTCCTTAAGACGATCGTAAGAAGAGCCGTCGCCGGGATCGGCCACGACCGAGGTGATGCATTCGAGAAGACGATTCGCGACCGCGTCTTCCACGGGGCGGGTTGCGAACTGATGCAGACCCTTCATTAGGCTCTCGCGCAACGCTTCGTTCGATATGCCGCAGCGCGCGACGCCGACGACGCAGAATCTTTCCGGCAACAGTTCGGCTGCCGCAAGATTGTAAAGCGAAGGAATCACCAGCCGTTTGGTCAGGTCTCCTGTGACACCGAAGATGACAAGGGCGCAGGATTGCGGCTTCGGGCGGGCCTGGACGTTTCTCACGAACGCTTGACGAGCTATCGCGTCGCCCTCTGCGCCCCTGAGGACGGGAGCAGCACCAATTATCCGGCCGGACCTATGATGCCTGTTGAGCAGGTTCGATCTCAACGCGGTTATCCTGCTCGGCCGAGTAGACGGGGGCGGGCCCAGCGTGATCGCCGCTCTTCTTTCCCAGCCAGACAGCTGGCAATTGAAGCACCCGAGCATGCTGTCCTTCCGACAGGAGGTTCACAAGAATAATGGTGCCATCGGGAAACAGCAGGGCATCGTGGTGTTGCGCCGGCGTTTCCGGTTTGATCACGCAGAATTGGGCGACACGGAAGCCCGCGCTCTTGGTCAACAACCAGTTGCGATTGTATCTCACGTCCTGCTCGAATGCGAGCTCGGTGCCCGGCAGCAGACAAACGGCGACGGTGGGTTCGTCCTTGGTGGCAAAGCCGCGGGTCGATGTGCCGCGAAAGCTGGTCGACACCAAACTCTCTCCCACCTTTGCGGGGCGTGACGTAACGGCATGTAGGCTGTAGTCGCACATGGATTTTCTCCGCTGGGTTCCTTGACCCGAACGATGATGCCGCAAACCGCCGAGCTGACCCTTGACCGCCGTCAAGATACTCGTGGCTTGTTTGAAATCGCGAAACGGCCGGGTACGGTGGTTTTCATGATCGCATTCGAAAAGCTACTCAAAGCCGCGGCAGCAGCGCGATGTCCGAACGGGATCGTATCCAGTCCACCCCTGCCGACCTTGGCAATGGTCAACTTCGCAAGTCGTGGCCGTGATACATCTCGGCATCGCCGCTGCTCACTGCTGTGATGGGACTGCAAGTGCGTTTTCGGTTTCGCGCGAGTCTTGACTGGCGCGTTGTTCACTCTTGTCTCGCACTTGGCCGTTGGCAAGCGCAATGTGTAGCTCCGCCCCGACGACGGCACCCTCACCGATCGCAGCACCCACGCGCTTGACCGACCCAGATCGCACGTCGCCGGCGGCGAATACACCGTCTACGCTGGTCTCGAGTAGCAACGGACGGCCAGCGCCACCCTTCGAGCGGATGGTGGAGGGAGTGTCCCATCCAGTCAGTACAAAATTCTTGCTGTCCAACGCGATGCCGGCGCCCTTAAGCCAAGCCGTTGCCGGCTCCGCGCCAATGAAGAGGAAGAGGTGGCGGATTGGCTTCTCGGTTTCCTCGCCGGTCGAGCTGTTGCGCCAGCGTACGCGCTCCAATTGCCCTTCCCGGCTGCCATAAAGCGCGACCACCTCAGTGTGAGTCAGCACCTCGATATTATCGAGATTCGCGATACGGTCGATCAGGTAACGCGACATGCTCTCCGTGATGCTTGGTCCACGAACCAGCATCCAGATTTTTTTTGCGAAGTTGCGCAGGAATACGGCGGCTTGGCCCGCTGAATTTCCGCCTCCGACCAGGACGATCTCCTCGCCCCGACACAGGCGTGCCTCGATCGGCGAAGCCCAATACCAAACGCCGCGTCCCTCGAAACTCGGCAGATTCGGCACGTTGAGGCGGCGGTAGCGGGCGCCGCTCGCAACCACAACCGTCGAGGCCCTCACACACCGCCGATCCTCCAGGTGCAGCGTGAACGGCGATTCCCTCGAATCGAGCCGCGAGATCCCCGCAGGGATCACCATCCGCGCGCCAAATTTCTGCGCCTGGACGTAGGCGCGGCCGGTGAGTGCTTGGCCGGATATGCCGGCGGGAAAACCGAGATAGTTCTCGATCCGCGCGCTGGCCCCGGCTTGCCCGCCGAAGGCACGGGCGTCGAAGACGACGACCGACAAGCCCTCTGATGCGGCATACACCGCCGTCGAGAGGCCCGCCGGGCCAGCGCCAACGACTGCGACATCATAGGTTCGGCTCTCGTCGTCGATCGGCACCATTCCAAGCGCGCGCGCCAGCTCTGCTTCGCTCGGATTTTTCAGGATTGTTCCTTTCGGACACACCGCAAGCGGCAGGTCGGCCGGATTTGGTGCATACTGCTGGACAAGCTTCGCCGCGTCGGGGTCCTTTGCTGGATCGAGCACTTGATGTGGATACGCATTGCGGGCGAGAAAGCCTTGCAGGCGCACAACGTCTGGGCTCGATTCGGGGCCGATTAGGACTGGACCACCGGCGCCTGCCTCCACCAGCGCAATGCGGCGGAGGATCAAAGCCTGCATGATCCGTTCGCCGAGTTCGGGCTCCCCAATCATCAACGCACGTAGATTCTCCGGCGGGATCAAGAGGGCTTGGACATCGTCGATGGCGTGAACGTCGACAAAAGCGGGCTGGCCTGACAATTGTCCCACTTCGGCGACGAATTCACCGGGTCCCTGCTCCACAATCGGCGCGCAATGGCCTAGCGGATCGCGCCTGACGACGCGCACCGAGCCCTTGATCAGCACACACATGCCCGGGGCGACTTCTCCGGTCACGAACAGCGCTTCGCCGGCACGGTAATTCCGCACCGCGCCGAAGCGGCGAAGACGGTCGATTTCATGCGGCGCAAGCTTGGGAAACATCTGCTCGCGGCGGCTATCAATCGTCGGCATCTGCAATCTCGCTGTCGGGGCAAGGTGCGACGTGTCCTAATGCGCCATCAGCAGCGGGATAGGCGCTTCGTGCAACAGGCTGTAGGTCACCCCGCCGAGCAGCCGCTCGCGCAGGCGCATGTGACCATATCCGCCCATAACGATAAGGTTCGCCTTCCGGCGCTCGGCCTCAGCCATCAATTGCGGCCCGACTTCGCTTGAGCGGCACTTGATGCGATGCAGACTGGTCTTGATTCCATGATGCCGAAGATGATTAACGGCATCGATCCCCATCACCGCCTCCTCCTCGGTAGGCTTTTCGCCAGTCGCAACGATGACCGACACACTTTCCGCCTTGTGAAGAAACGGCATCGCTTCGGCAAGCGCACGAGCCGCTTCCCGGCTCCCGTTCCAAGCGACCATAATGCGATCGAAGGCGATCCTCGGCCGCTCCGTCTCGGGAACGAGATAGACATTCCTGCCAGAGCCGAACAGCACGCCTTCGACGAGCTGTTCCGGATCCATCGCGCCATTGGGACGAAGTGCCACGAAGGTGTCGGCGGAGCGCGCCTCTCGCGCGGCAATTTTGGCTACGTCATCGGACAAGACATCGAGGCGCCGGACCTCGACCATCCGATCCAGCATTCGCAGCCGCTTGGCTAGTGCCTCCTCCACCGCATTACCAGTTTGGCGCGCATGCTCGACGATTGTGGCGGTGACGTCGCCCTCAATCGACCCCGGCAAAGGCAGAACGTTGAGATACAACCCGATGACCACGCGGGTCTCCAGCTGGCGGGTCATGTCGGCGACAGCTGCCAGACGAATTTCGTCGGAGGCGCCGCCGTCCAGCCACACCATTACATCCCTGATCATCGCTCTCTCCTCGCTCGCGACGGCCGTCGCGATGTTTGGCTACTCGGCTGTTCGCGCAGCTACAGCAGCAGATCGAAAATACGAAAACACTTCCGCCAGTGCTCGTTCGATGGATTCTACAACCCGGGGACGATGATGTTGAACGTATGCGCGAGCGCGACACTCAGACCTCCCACGATGTCCGGTAGGCGAGCCTCGATCCTCTCCGTAAGCAAGATCAATCGGCGGGCGCGTGGCGACGCGGTCGAGGATCAGCCGCGGCTCGATCTCTTCGTCGAGTCTCACGAATTCATGGATGCATTCCTGCAATCCCCTGGTGACCGGCAGGTCGAATGGCTCCAGGATCACGCCGCCGTTCGCCTTGGCGACCGCCTGGGCCCGCGGCAGGAAATCATAAAGTTTTTGGTTGATAAAATCGCTGTAGCGCTTGATGTCTTGCTTGTCGACATCGACGCTGGCTACGATCCGAAAAAATCGCTCGAATCTCGCCATGCGCATAACATGGCTGGCGCGCGGCTGGTTCGATTGCACGGCGGCGATAATCATAGGCAGCGTCTCCTCGCCGCACGATACCGTGCGCAGGCCAGCCTCCCCCTTGACGGTCGTCAGTTTCGCGCGATCTTCTCGCACGGACACGAAATTGATCTTTGTCACGGAGCAATTCCTCGAAGTTGCGACATCTTTGTTGCGTGTGTGGACTTCAGCGCGGGTCACCATCCCGCGGGTCTCTTCATCCTCGAAAGGAGGGAAACATAGACGAAGCCACCATCGTTGCGGCAGCCCTCGCGTCAGGCAGACGGCGGACACCAACACGCTGTTCCTGCCGTACCGGCTGGGTCCTTTTCAGGCTGCCGCATCGAATGGTCATGGCGTCGTTGACGCGCTCGCGGGCGCGTCAACCGGCAACGTGCCCTCGCGGCCTGCTACTACAAGCAACTGTCGATGCAAGGCCAACCTGGCCCCCGGCATCCACGCCGCAAGCAGGAGGCACGGCGTGAGGTCACGAGAGCGGCGGACCAGGCTGACGGATTGATTATCAATCAGCTCTGGCACGCCGGGCGCATTTCGCGTCCGGCGCTGCAGCCCGACAAAATGCTTTCCGTCTACCGACGACCTAGCGACCTCCTTAAGTTAGCCGCGCCCAGTTCCAGCGCCCGCTGCTCCTCGACGGACATCTCGGGTTCGAAAATCCGAAGCACTCCCTCGCGCCCGACGACGCTTGGAAGTGAGAGAGTAACGCGAAATTTGCCGTTATAGCTGCCGATCGGAATCACCGCTCGTTCATCGCGAAGAACAATTTCCGCGATCCGCGCCGCAACGATACCAATGCCAAACTGGCTCGCATCGTTGCCTTCGATGATAGAGATATTCGCGTAACGAACGTCTGCCTCGATCTGCCTGCGTAAACTGTGAGGCACTCGGCCACGAAGTCCGACGAGTTCGCCGACCGGCACGCCGGCGATCCGGGCGGTTGACCAGAGGAATACCTGCGAGGTCCCATGTTCGCCGACCACCTGCGCCTCTACATGATTGGCATCGACGCCGAAATGCGCCGCCAGATGAACGCGGAAACGCAAGGAATCCAAAAACGTACCGGTACTTAGCACGCGATCATGGCATACGCTTGCGCGCGCAATATCGGCGAGCGGATCCGGCGGATCGGTCACGACCAATATCACCGCGCTAGGCGCGGCGTGCACAATGCGCGGAACGATCTCGCGGTAGATTTCAGCATTCTTGTCAAGCAACCGCAACCTGCCCTGGGAATCGCTGCGGTCGGTGGCGCCCCCCGCCTTTTCATTGATGCCTGCGGCAATCATGACCAGCTGAGAATCGGCAAGCTCTTCATAGTCGCCATCGACAATGGTGGTCTTTGGGCCGAGCGGCGCTCCGTAACGAAGATCGGTGGCGACCGCCCTCGCCCGCTTAGACGTTCGGTCCACGATCACAATTGTCCGGGCACTCCCCCGTACCACCATGGCAAGAGCACAGGAACACCCTACCCTACCTGCTCCAACGATTCCGACTTTCATGATGAACCTGCGTTCCAAAGACCGTCAACCGATGCCCCAACACCAGTAGTACATTGTTTGTCGATCGCGTGAGCGCCGGTTCGCAATGTTTGCTGGCGTTCCGGGACTTAACAATCGAGAACATCAAAATGTCTGAGCAGGCTTCATGCGGATACAATCTCCGCATGCTTTACAGGACAAAACCCGGACCGGCCGGCCTGGGCGGAAGCGGGCGGGCCGGGTAGTATCGCAAGAGCGATGCATATTTTCCCGAGCCGCATAGAAACTTCCTTTGCTGCTGGCATCACAAGGAATCATGAACTCCGCAACGGCTTCAGGCATTGACCATCGTCAATGAACAGGTCCTCTCACGAGCGCCTCGAAGTAATCGGCGCAGGCTTGATGCGTCTTCCGTCGACAGTGACGTCGATCGGCTCGGGCGCGGTCGGGTCGCAATCCTACACCTGTGATGAACAAGCATATATTCCCAGTTGCTCCTGCTCGCCGAATAATACGGGCGATTGATGGTTATCAAGGGAACTAGGAAGTAACTGTCATAGTTTTCGCTACGCATGTTGGGGCTCGGCTCCATCTTGTCGTCCGGCAGGCGCCTGATCGGGTTGGCGAGATTGGACGCATCGAGATGAGGCCTCTGCATCGATCACCATCGCCCTGACCGGCAGCTTGGACTCGCTCAGTCATCAAGGTCGAGTGCGGTGCCGTTGCCCACGGCTGTCCGATCGGAGCGCCCGGCGCGGTTCTGACCGCTCACCTGCTCTCTGCAATGAAACGCGACTATGCCCAGGCGCACCGGTGACACTGGGGCATCGCCTGATGCTCGAGACGATTCACTCGATTGGCAAAATCGAACGTAGGAGAATGGTTATGAAAGCGCTGGTATACCAAGGCCCCGGAAAGAAGGCGCTTGAGGATCGCCCAAAGCCGAAGATTGCCGCGCCAACGGACGCTATCGTCAAGATCGTCAGGACGACGATTTGCGGAACAGATTTGCATATCCTCAAAGGCGACGTGCCGACCTGTACACCAGGCCGTATCCTTGGCCACGAAGGTACCGGCGTCATCGAAGAAGTCGGCGCCGCCGTCACCGCCTTTCGGGCCGGCGACCGCGTGATCGTGTCCTGCATCTCGTCCTGCGCAAAATGCGACTATTGCCGCCGCGGAATGTACTCGCATTGTGTCAACGGGGGCTGGATCCTCGGCAACACGACTGACGGCACCCAGGCCGAGTATGTCCGCATTCCCTTTGCCGAAACCAGCCTATACCGCATCCCCGCCGGAGCGGATGAGGAAGCATCAGTAATGCTGAGCGATATCCTGCCCACCGGGTTCGAATGCGGCGTGCTCAACGGCAAGGTTCAACCCGGCGCGACCATCGCGATCGTCGGAGCCGGCCCGATCGGGCTTGCGGCGTTGCTGACGGCTCAATTCTACTCACCGTCGGAACTCATAATGATCGACTTTGACGACAACCGGCTCGAAATGTCGTCCCGCTTCGGTGCGACCACAACAATAAACAATAGGGACGGCAAGGCAGTCGAGAAAATCATGAAGATGACCGACGGTCGTGGCGTCGATACCGCGATCGAAGCCGTCGGCCTTCCCTCAAGCTTTGTCACTTGCGAGGACATCGTGGCGCCTGGTGGTGTCATCGCTAACATCGGCGTCCATGGCGTCAAGGTAGATCTGCATCTAGAACGCCTCTGGGACCGTAACGTCGCGATCACGACAAGACTCGTCGATACCGTCACAACGGCGATGCTGCTTAAGACTGTACAATCAAACAAGATCGATCCCAAGCGACTGATCACGCACCACTTCAAGCTCGACAATATCATGGACGCCTATGCGACGTTCGGCGAGGCGGCCAAGACGAACGCTCTCAAGGTCATCATCTCAGTAACCGAAGCTTGAAAGATAATCTAGGTCGACAGACTTGACGGCGGTGCGAGATTGATGGCGCGCAAAAAGCTGAAAGGTTCGGCTCTCTGCCCGAACTGACTCGCCGCCGAGAGCTGAAGGCAGCTTGTTGGCAAGGTTCTCGAATGGATGAAATTGATGAAGAGAGCGATCAGATAAACGGCTTTCCGCCCGTCACCGCAACAGTTGTTCCTGAAGTGTAGCTGGACAGCGGGTCCGCCAGCATGACAAATAAGAAGGCTCGGTAACGGAGGAGGCCGAAGAACCTTAATGGTGCTGCCCAATACCGTATATCGAATTTTATCGCTCGTCTGGCTGGTCGTCGTTGTAGGGTGCGTAGGATATTTTTCGATAGCGGAGGCCACTCAGTTGGCGGCCTCTTCGCGAAATGGCCCCAGCGCGGTGGGGGGCGCCGAGGCCGAGTTGCCATGATTACCTTCCCGCCAGAACCAGCACTCGGCCGTTTAGTTCCTATTTCCCGGTCGTCCTTCGAGAGGACGAAATGACAGCTCGAGCAGGCACGCCGCGGGGGTGCTTTGCTCGGGCGCCGACAACCTGCTCCCGCTTTCTGATGATCGTAAGCCGACTGCTTACCGCAGCCTCCGTTCGTCCAAGCTTCCGGGCGATCTCCAACTGCGTTAGGGCTGTCTCTCGTATCATTTTTAGCAACTGTTGCTCGTCCTCTTCGGACCACGGCTTGGCAGGCATAACTCACTCCGGCATTAATCCAACGATAACAGCGCGGCTAGCAACGGTTTGCATCGGGTGGAAATAACCCACGTTAATCCAGTGGCGGTAATGTTGCCACTATTTCCCAGCGTCGCGACGCGGTCTGGTTTTCGAGCTGCCCGCTTAGCGGGTACCCGGCGGGAAAAAAGCTGCGCTTTATCCGCTCCACAGCTACGGCCCCCATGGGAATGAATCGCGAATGTGCCCCGGGTCTTTGGGGGGCAAGAGCCGGGGCACCTTCATTCGCGAATGCGCTGTGCCGGGGAGCGGCACGTTGCTAACCACGCTTCGAAGGTGCCGTTCCTAACGACTTCTTCATCGCCGACCTCAGCCGGCCCTCAACTCGCTTGCGGCTATTGCCGACCTTATTGACGGCCTTTGCCGGCGCCGCCATCCAGTTCAGCGAAAGCTTCGCGATCGACGGCCCCAAGATGTTCACCCATGCTTGCAAGCTCGGCTACGAGGGCGTGGTGTCGAAGGTAGCAAACAGTGTCTATCCGACCGGCGCCCGCAGCCGGGACTGGGTCAAGAAGACCTGCGCCCAGCGCTAGACGCTGACAATCGCGGGCTTTGCACTGGACGACAATGGGACGGGATTTACGTGGCCGGCGCAAGGGTGACGAACTGACCCGCCACGGAATAGCAGCCTGATGCCCAGCTATAGGAACTCTTCTGACGATCGATGAAATCGATGCTGTGCTCGACAGCGCACGCTACGGGCTGTTCGGCGATAATCCAGCAGATGACCCGTAGGCATCGTGATCAGCGATGACGCTGCAGCTTCTATCTTCTGCAAAGAACACGCCATTGCCTGCGACTTCCTTCCACCAACCGCGGCCAATCCGAGATCGACGCATACTGACCACGCCAAAGCGCCACGCGCTCATATCACCTTAGAATGGCTGCTCGGAGAGCAAATCTTGATATCCCGGCACATGCCAGGTGTTATCCAGCACATCCCCACTCGGTGAGATTGCCTCCAAGCCAAGCATTAAAATGATCCCTGACCTTCGTTCCGGAGGATTCGGAAACAGGGAATTGATGCAGGCTGTTCCGTCCGCGTCCAACTCGTGGGAAGAGCCACGACGACTCTTCGCAGAAGCTCAGTACCGTCTATTCCACCGCTCCAAAAATTATCGCTCGCCTTGGCGGCAGTGTCCGGTGCGTAGGGAACCTTAGATACCAGCAGATCACATGTTCGGGCGATCGAATCGAAGAGATCACTTGTAACAAAATCGACGCCTTCATCTCGGCGATGTCCTTGGTGGCGACCGCGAGCTGTGAGCCCAATGTCTGCATCCGTGTGCGAGCTCGCGTTCGGCGAGACCGAGATCCCCCAGCGCCGCTCGGGCGCCGTCGACGGCGACGCCGGCGGCCGCACGGCCGAGGATCAGTCCAACAAGATGGCCAAGACGGCCGACCGCAACAAGCAGTGCGCAAGAGCTATAACCCGGTCAATGTCGCCAGCGTTCGGCGCTTCGATCAGGCGCGCGCGATCGGCGCGACGAAGCTCGAGGCAGCCGACCAAG
This sequence comes from Bradyrhizobium sp. UFLA01-814, assembly GCF_046718885.1. Classification (NCBI taxonomy): domain Bacteria; kingdom Pseudomonadati; phylum Pseudomonadota; class Alphaproteobacteria; order Hyphomicrobiales; family Nitrobacteraceae; genus Bradyrhizobium; species Bradyrhizobium sp. UFLA01-814. Next base: position 38,863 of record NZ_JAQOSR010000009.1, read on the forward strand.
ATCCAGCCGGCAAGGTGACGCTGACATCGCTTGCAATGCTGTTGAAATCCAGAAGCAAAAATACGTCGACAGTTCTAAGCGGACCGCCGATGGAGGTCGGCCACGATTTCCTCCCGAAAAGCGCGCCCAGGGTCAGGGCCGACCATCTTGCCGGGATTGCGCCGCTGCTTTCTGATACTCGCGCGGTGAAACCCCATAAGCCCCTTTAAAGCAGCGGCCAAAATGCGTCATGTCCGAAAACCCCCATCCCTGTGCAATTTCGGCTATGGTTCGATGGACTTGGTTGGGGTCTTCAAGAGCAAACCGGCAACGCGAGAGCCGTCGGGACAGAATGAGACGGTGAAGTGAGGAGTCCTGTTCGGCAAGAAGCGCATTGGCGTATCGGACGCTTATTCCAACGATATCGGCGACCTTCTGTCCGTCGAGGTCGGGATCGGTGAGCCTCGCTTCCACCACTGAACGAATCTGCCCCAGCAATAGCGCTTTTGGATTCGAGACGCGAACGGTAGCGCTCCCAATTGTTCTCGCAATGGATAGTCCGAGTAAGTCAAGCACGTGATTGCCGACCATTTCTTCTGTTATGGAAGCTGTCCTCCCAGCGAGCGACGGCAATTTTGCAGCGACCGAAAGCGCCAGATCATCGTCCGTCCGCTCGGCAGTCACGCGACGCCCGATCAACTCGCGGTTTGTACCGATCCGTGCGCGTAGCTCACGGCGCGGAACCTTGATGAGGAGAGTTTTCGAGTCTGGCGAAAACTTCGCATCATAAGGCAACAGCGGCTCAAGCAGCATCAAAGAACCGGCGTCCAGGTTAACCTCGCGCGCGTTCTGGACGATAAGGACCCTGCCCGACAATTGGTAACACAGGAACAACGTGTCGGGGCCGGTGCGCTCGACGTGGGCCAAGGTGTGAGAGACCTGCATCGGTGAGTTGCTGAATTCAACCAGGTCCAGGTTGCCGAACTTCGCGGCTTTGATCTCGGCTTGGAATGTCAGGCGATTTTCCGGCACAGAGTCATGACCCACGATCTTCTTGCAGGCCAGGCTGTGCCAATAATCAAATCGGTCGCGGGGATGAACCGAGGAGGTCGAGAAGATAGTTTCCACGTGTTTGCCGTTCGTTAACCGTAGATCAGCCGACGAATTGATCCATGGCCGCCGATTGAAATCACAGAGCATCTGCTAGAAACAAACGCAACTCGAGACTGCGTTGTTGCACGTCCACTCTAAGGAAACTTAGTAGCTTTTCGCCGGAATGCGCAATAACGCGGAGGCTGCAGATTTGACGACCCACGATGCATCACCGTCAGACGTCTCGGCAGACAGAAACACCGCCAGTGGAGCCCGGAAACGTTTCGTTCCCGCGAGCCAATGTCCTCCACAAAAAGGATAGGAACAAGCAAACGCTGGGGTTCCCGCCCTTAAATCTAGCGGAGCCGAAGCGCGTAGTTTTCTCCACCCCACTTTACGCCAGATGCAGGTCGATCGATGGTTTGTGGTCGACAAACTGCTTGGTGTTGAGCGCTTGGCACACCGGCGCACAACTTGAGGCAAGTCTCCCGGCTGATCTCACTGAGTTCTATCACGTCCCGTCCAAAGCCGGTGTCAAGGCAATGTAGAAGAGTCAGCACACGCGGCAACGTGATCGAAGTCGCGTGTCTGCGGAAGCAACCGGCCTTCCTCCTGAACGTGGGGCTGGATTTATGAACCGCGAACGTAGCTTCCACGTCAATGAAATGTTGTCGGCATCCTGGGATCAGCGGCTTGCGCTAGATCTCGCCTCAGAGGTAGAACATTTCTCCTCCGACAGGCGCTGCACAATTCCGGAATTGCGGACATTTTTCGCCATCAAGTGCTATCGCGACCTGCTCGCTAGGCTGACGACAGCACGCGAGGGCAAAACGTCCTTTGATGCTCTTAGGTCAGTTGCCCGAGAAATGCGACAATATGCGTTGGAGCGTCCCGCCTTGTGGGCTGCCGGATCGAGAACGTCCACAAGCGATTGCGCTGAGTGGAGGGCAAGCCACGGAGAACTTTGCGACCTCATCAAATCTGTTCTCGCCGAATGTGGGGTGCATGGGCAACACGCAGAAGACGCCTTGGATATGCTTCGGAGCTTAGTGCGCGGCTTTGCCGTGCATCAGATCCTAGGCTCATTCTTGGACGTCTATTCATATGACGAGAGCTTCGAAAGGGTAGTCGAGATATACGTAGCTGGGGTGGGGTCAATCGGGGCTGCTGCTGCTAGGGCTCGCCGGCGATTAAGACGGCCTTGCGCCCCTCGTTCTCGACCAACGCCTTGACCTCCTGCGCATCTCGTGCTCGATTAGACAGGCGATAAGAACGTCGACACCTTCGCGCGCATAGGCGATTGCCACCGCTCGTCCAATGCCGCTGTCGCCGCCCGTGATGGCGGCCCGCATGCCTTTCAACTTACCTGTGCCACTGTAGCTGCTCGCCATGATCCGGACGCGGGTCCAGCTTCGCGGTCCAACCGGGTGCTGATTGGGGTAAGGCGGCTTCGGATAGTCAGACAACATAAATTATCTCCACTTTCGCGTGCGCAAGTCTCCCTTTGATCGCGTCGGCGCGCCTCTGATTTTCAAGACATCGAGAGCGCGTTAGCTTTTCATTGGCGCTTTCCACTCTCGCCTTTCGAAGTGTCCTGCCTCGTCGATAAAATGTCAGGGTGCGCTTTGTCATAGTACGTACGCGTTAATGGGTCTGATTTGGTCTCCGGTCCCGCGCTCGGCTGCGCCAACAGCGCGGATTCCGCGTTTCCAATCCAAGGGCTTGTTCGATCAGCTTGAGCTAATTTCACGACGCTCCTCTCGGCCACCATGATTGTGCTCGTCAGGGCGTGGGCGCCTCATCGCCCCAGGATATTCCGAACTTGTCCAGGCCCTCAGCCAGGAAATCGCCCAACAGCGGTTCGCCGAGCAGGTAGCGCACGGTCTCCCAACGCGGGTTGCGGTATTCGTTTCGCCGTTCGGCCGCCTGGCTACGCAGATCTTCCCACTCGTCGATCGTGCCATCGCCCCGTCCGAGCCACATCAACGCGACAAGGTCGATCTGTTCGTCCTCGTTCAATGCCCTGATGAAGCTCGCCAGCTCGGCAGCGACAGCGTCGCAACCATCGTCCTGCAACACGTCGACTTCAGCATCATCAGTAGGATTCGATCCGGACTCTTCATCGGTCGGCAGGTCCTTGACATCAAACTCATGCGCTTTTTCGATCAGAAAGCTGACCTTTTCGCGTGAAACGGTTAGCTCGGACATCGCTTGCTCCTTAGTTACGGGCGTTTCGATCAACGCGCTGGGCCACGAGATGATCCATGGCGCCATACCGCGGAAATGCGCCGCCTGCCGGCCCTCCCGAGCGGCACGTTCCGCCAATCACCTATTGCGATCGATTGACAGATTCGTGGAGTTGAATGCCTGAGTCGGAGCTGTCTTCGTCTTGCAGCACTGTCGGGGACCCTCGATCGCTCCCGACGGCTGAACCGGGCTATTGCTGCGGCATCCCTTCCAAATTTCGCTTGTGCGAAGAGCCGTTTAAAACTATGACGCCTGAGCATATGCTACTCCTGTTGGAGCGCGTCCGGGCTCTCATCGCGAGCAGACGCCCGATTGGATGATCGCGGCATAAAGCATGAGCATTCGTTTGTTTCTTTGAATTGGTGTAAGATCAGCCCGCCCTTACCGCAGATGGCGCCGGCAGCATCAGAGGATCTCTGAGGACGACGATCTGACGCACGCCGTCCGCGTCGATAACCTCAAGGCTGGACAACTCCAGACCTTCGCCTTCGATGTATATTTCTCTTGGTTTGCGGATCAGATGGTCGTGTCCTTCGAGCACGAGCGAGATTAGGTCGTCCTTTGGATCATAGGAAACCCCAAAGAACGGCAGCCAGTGCGCCTCGACCTGATCACCGAGCTTAAGCGACGTCACCTCGATCTCGGCATGTTTGCCGCCCAGTGCTTTTGAAATGAGATCGAAATAGACGCTCCACTGCGATTTTTCGAGCTTCTTTGCCATTGTTCGGAGTCTCCGAGTTAGATTCCGCCGGATTCCCCACGCCAGTAACTGGCAGCCCGTTTCTACGCGCTGACAACGATCAACTTTTCACAAATTTTGCCATGCTCACACAACGCATCCCGTCAAAGCCCGAGCTCAATCATTTTCAGAAGTGATCCTAATTATTCATCGCGCGATAGCAAAGTTCGGCGCCGTCTTCGGCGAAAGAGCGCTTTTTCCGCCGCATATACTTGACTGTTTCGTTGATCGTGACTTCCAGCGTCGGCCGCACTGAACCTGACAGAAAGTGACCACCGCGCACCGAGCCACCCGCAGACCAACACAGCGTGAAGGTGAAGGCTGGCCTTGCCGCTATCGCTCTCCGCCACACCGCCGATCAGGCTAAGGACTTCGCAGCTCGTTGACAGCAGTGCGCTTGTAGCCTTTGGCCGCGAGTCGGAACCAGCGCGTTTGGGTCTAACGTCTGGCTGCGACTGCTCAGTTGATTGGCTCGAACGAAGTCGCTCCCGCTATGGCGGTGAATTCGTATCTTTCGCACCATTGTCATTGGTGCCTCCTGCGATTCCACGGCGAGGCGCAAGCGGCCCCGGCGAGACGAGGACGCCCCCGCTTCGGCCGCTATTGCACCACAACGGCCGACACACGGTGGCTAGGCTACGTTTCGCCTGACATGGCGGCCTTCCTTGACCTCCTCGATGATCTTCGCGCTGAACGCTTCGAGGTCACCGGGGTTCCGCGAGGTGATCACACCCTGGTCGACTACGACCTGGGAGTCCTCCCATTTCGCACCGGCATTGATGACGTCGGTCTTGATCGACTTGTAGGACGTCATCATCCGTCCCTTCGCGATCCCGGTCTCGATCAACAGCCACGGTGCGTGGCAGACCGCGGCGACGATCTTCTGGGCGTCGAAAATCTCCTTAATGAACTTGAGGGCTTTCGGTTCGACCCGGAGCAGGTCGGGATTGATCTGGCCGCCCGGTAGCACGATGGCGTCGTAGTCCGACGACGACACTTGATCGAGCGACTTGTCGACCTTCACCGGCCGACCCCAGTCCTTCATGTCCCACCCCTTGATTTCGCCAGTAGCCAACGAAATCACCTCGACGGTTGCACCCGCTTTCTTCAAACGGTCGCGAGGCACTTCAAGTTCGGATTGTTCGAAGCCATGGGTCGCCAGGATGGCGATCTTCTTGCCTTTCAGATCCATCAGGAAACTCCTTCAGACGAGCTCCTCTATCAATCCGCTTTTCGCCCTATCGTTCCTGCGGCTTCAAACGCGGAATTTTTTACCTGATTGCGGTACGAAGCGATCGACTGTCCTGGCAGTGGCTAGATCATCACTCTTTCGATGGCCGCGTAGATGCTGTCCCATCGTTGAGTCGAGCACAAAACCAACGGTCGCCGAAGCTTGGTTGCGCATGGGCATCTTTCCAGTGGGTCCCCAGTGGCGGCTTGTGGTCCACTCCCCTCAAGTACTCCTAGCCAACCCGGTTCAAAATTCCGAACGACAATGCTGATACTTGTCAATTGAGGATAGAAATAATTCACCTGTGTATCGGTGCAGCCTCGTTCCGCATTGAACGTTGACTGCGTCGCTTATAGACGGGCAAGCCGGGGGAGACCTAGAACTCTTTGCAAGGCCGTCACTGCGCAGTGCTTACGGTCAGGGCAAATGCTCCGAATTGACGCCCATCAAGGCGCCTCAGGCGGTCGCGCGCAAAATCTTAAAGCTTTGGGGGGCGTGACCGATCACTCGGGCTCGACCCGCATTTGGAATGTTAGCATTCAATCCGGAAGGTGTGATCATGAGCTTGACCGGCCTAGAAGTGTTTGACGAAACGCTTCACAAAACGAACACGTGGCTCAAAGAAATCGGCGAGATGCTAGGCTCTGATCGTCACGAGGCCTATCAGGCGTTGCGAGTGGTGCTGCATTGCCTCCGCGACCGCTTGACAACCGATGAGGCGGCTCATCTCGGCGAACAACTCCCGATGCTAATACGTGGCATCTACTACGAGGCATGGCGTCCGGCCCGGAAGCCGGAAAAGATTCGGTCGCGGGACGAATTCCTAGCCTGGATTGACACGCGCCTCCCCAACACAGCGCTCGTCAACCGCGAAGATGCTGTACGTGCCGTCTTCAAGACCCTTGAGAACCATGTCTCCGCAGGAGAAATCGGCCACGTAGTTCAGTCTCTGCCGAAGGAGATCCGCGCGCTTTGGCCAGTCACCTGGGCGTCGTCTGGCCCTGTCGCAAAGTAGACAGCCCAGTCAGAAACTCGTTGCAACTAGCTGACACACGATAGATTTGCGAATGGAGAGGTTGATGGGTCCACGTGCTTACTGGAAGGGCTATCTGCGTGTGTCGCTAGTATCGTGTCCGATCCAGCTGTTTCCGGCGATCTCTGACCGCGAGAAAGTCCGATTTCATCTGATCAACAAGAAGACCGGGCACCGGATCAAATACTGCAAGCTCGATGCCGAGACGGGTAAGCAGGTAGACCCGCAAGACATCGTCATGGGCTACGAAGCCGGCAGGGGCCAATATGTCGCCCTCACCGAGGATGAGCTCAAGGCGATCGAGATCGAAGGGACGCATACAATCGAGATCGACCAGTTCGTGCCACGAAGCGAGATTGACGATCTCTATTTGAGTCGTCCCTACTACATGACCCCGGCGGGAGAAATCGGCCGGCAGGCGTACGTGGTCATCAGAGAAGCAATCAGGAAAGAGGGTATGGTAGCGCTCGGCAGGGTGGTGCTCACGACGCGCGAACATGTGATGGCGGTTGAGCCGCGTGGCAAGGGCCTGTTGGGCGTGACGCTGCGATATCCCTATGAAATCCGGGACGAAAGGGATTATTTCGCTGATCTGCCAGAGGAGAGAGTACCGAAAGAAATGCTTGAGCTAGGGAGGAAAATACTCGCGATGAAGGCTGGTCACTTTCATCCCGAACAATTTGAAGATCACTACGAGCGGGCCCTGCGAGCGATAATTAAGAGGAAACAACGCGGCGAAAAGATCGATAAACTAAAGGAGCGGCCCTCGGCTGAGGTTATTGACCTGATGGATGCATTGCGCCAGAGCGCAGCAGGTGGCCGCAGCACGCCTTTAGCGCATCATCAGCGTGCCACTAGGAGATCCAGGCAAGTCGCGGCGAAACGGTCGTCGATGCGGGCCAGGAAGGCAAGCTAATTGGCGTCGCAACTATACCTGCGAGGGCACTTAGCATCGCCTCCGAAGACCAATCCTGCAGTCTATCGCTTCGGCGCATTTTTCCGCGTTACGCTCGCCCACGGAACTAGCGTCGGCGTCGACAAGCCGCGCGATGATAGCCACGCATTCATGCGTTCAGCTGTATCAACCTGGCTGAGTTTCCTGACCAATACATCCCTTCCGGAACCAGCAGGCAGCTTCGCGACCTCTTGTTGCAGCCGCTCCTTTGCTACCGCTAGCTGGTCTTCAAAACGGTGTGGCTTTGATCGATATCGCATGGCGGACGGGACCTTTACCGAGCACGACCGTCGGACGAGGGCCCGACGGTGCCCGCGAAAGACGGTGCGTTCCCTGTGATTTGTGTCTGCTTACGCAGGTCCGCCGCAAACTCACGAAGCTGCCGCGCGCGCCTGCCGTTGTAGATTCGCGCCTCATAATCCGTAGCCAGATCAGCAATCAAGGCCGATTCGGCCGCCTGGACATCTATCTCATCGATCTGCTTCTGCTCATCGATCCGCTTCTGAATGTCCTGCATGCAACGCCTCAACTCGCTTTGGCTTCAGTGACTGGCAACTACTAAGAGTCCAACGCAGTCGGCAATTCAGTACTTTTACGTAGCTGCCTGTCCGGTCGATCATCGGGAGGAATTAGAACTTCTCGATGATAATCTTTCCTCTGGTCGCGGCGCGCCGCGCTACGAACCAAACGCTGGAGGCGGAACGATCCTCCGGTTTACCTTGCCTTTTGCCAAAGCCAGCCGATGGTGGTTAGAAAACGATTGGTCGGTTTTGACAACCGTCAATGCCCATTGAAGTCTCCTGGACGAAATTGAACTCTCATGGACTAAGCAGGAAATCCGGAGTGGCAAGATGCTGATATTCGGTGAACCTCGCCAACTTGATGATGGACTGCCACGCAAGACCGAGGATGATATCCAGCAGGAGTTGCTTGGACCTCGTGGTGTTCCCGGCAAGCCATCGCCGGCAAAAATGACGCCGCAACGCGCGAAAAAGACGCCGACATATCTGGATCCACCACACACGGCCTAGCGTTGGCGATTTGCGCTCCATCATTCAATTCCCGCAAATCTTGACGATGGTCTCCAGGCCTGCCGCCTTGCCGTTCCTTGCGAGTACAATGGCCAACGCACGACGCCGGGTCCCGATCGAAGAGATAACACCATGAAGAAACCCCTTTGTGCAGTCACCGTCACCCTTGCACTTCTTGGCAGCGCAGGTTTCGCCGCTGCTCGGAAGGCCGACACCGCCCAAGCTGATCTGACGTCGAGTCAGCAACAAATAACTGGCCAGGGACTTGCGGCCTCGCCACCGGAATCCGCGCCCGGCGGCACGCAACCGCAGGTCGGAAGCAAGCAGCCGGACTCGATGAAGGCGCAAGCGCTTCCCGACAAAGTCACCGATCAGGTGCCGGAGGTCACGAGCCTTCTCTTAGTGAAGCTGCCCTACCGGATCGTGTTCATCAATCCCGATACGAAACTCGTGACCGAGATTGTAGGGGAGCCAAATACCAGCGGCTCGAGCTCCGAGAACATCGTCCGTCGTTCGAGCTGTGGCGCCGGCACCGTACCGCCATGCTCGTAACGCGCAAACGCCTCTACGGCACTCGACGGAAGCCGCCCCAAGGAGGGCTTCCTTCGCCGTGGCTTGCTGCGGTTGCCGTTGTCCTCTGTTGTTTGCCGGGGCAATACTCGGCGGCGCAACCAGTCGGGCTTGTTACGCTTGACGTCAACGAGGTCGCGAACGGTTATCCCGCCGAGACGCTGAAGTTGAAGATAATCGTCAATGACAAGAACGAGACGATCGGGAAGATCAACGATTTCATCTTCAGCAAGGATGAACGTATCTTCGCCGTGCTTTCCGTGGGCGACTTCATCGGCGCCGGACCCCGCTTGGTCGCCGTTCCCTTCAGCAGTTTGAAGCTGGACGATTCACGCGGCTTCATCGTGCTTCCGGGGGCAAATCGCGCGGCATTGGAGAAACTGCCTGTTTACCTGTACAATGCGCAACCTCAGGCGTCCTCGTCCACGCGCTGATCGCGGTCGCGCACCAATCAGTAGACGATGCCCGGCGCTCCACGAGCACGCAGCGAAGTATCCGCCCACGGGTCACGAAGGTTGAACGGAAATTGAGCGTTGTCAATGCGGAGCCCCGTTCTATTCGTAGTCTTGCATGATCGGCAGTATCCTCCTGCCGGTGCCCCCTCCCCGGGGGGCTCCTCCCCCGACTTGGACCGCCGGCGAAATCCGAGCGGTCCTTCTTCTTCGGCGTGCTGGCGACGTCTTGTGAGGTCATCATGATCAAGGACATCTTGCTTCGGTTGGATGGGACAGCAGAAGACTTCGCGCGGCTGGCCGCTGTCAGCCGGATCGCCGCAACTTTCGAAAGTCATATCGCCGAGCTGCTATTCAACGTCTTGCCGGCGGCTATATCAGATTTGGTCCAGGATGCAGGGTCCAGCGGACCGGCAAAACTGCCGCACGATGCAAGGAAGGCCGGCGACGCCGCCGAAGCCACGGCGCTACAGCGGCTGGAGCGGTTGCAGCAACCAACCGCCGATACCTTGTGGCGCTTCGCCTGAACGGCCAACCAAACGAACCGCGGGGTCTGATCGAAGAACTCCTCTACGGTGCGGGACGTCATCTGCTCTTGTTCCGAAGGACGAGAAAACCATGGCGCCTCTCGATCACGTCGTGGTTGCCTGGAACGGAAGCCGTCTGCGCGCTCTCTGTCCGAATCCCTCTCCTGTCTGCAGCCAGCGAGGAAAGTTTGGCTTCTCGTGGTGGAATACGAGCGTCCGGCCCAGACCGATGCGCCGAGGAGCAACGATGCCGCGCAGCATCTGCGGCATCACGCATCAACGCGGTAAAGTATCGCGCGGTCGGAGAGGACGACGAAATTGCCGACATCGTGATCGAAGAATGCCGGCGACTGGATGCCGACCTTCTCGTGATGGCAGCTATGGCCACTCGCGCTTGCACGTATTCTTGTCAGGCAGCACGACTTCACGACTCCTGCATCATTCACCGGTACCACTGGTCATCGCCCACTACGACGATGCCGGATAGCTGCCGGTTGACGATCGTCAAGGTCACCTCTGGAGTTGCGTCATAGGCTCGACGGGCACGCGCGCGAGGATGACATGGCCGCAGTCGATCCAGGAACTCTTATGTGGGCCACTGCCTGCGAAATGATTGAGCGCGCCGAGCGCTTGCATCGTCAATTCTTCCAGCCGATCACCGCCATCGCTTCCGCAGCCCGTTGGGAGCCTCCAATTGATATCATTGCGACCGATTCCGAGGCTCGAATAACGGTCGCTCTTCCCGGCGTCGACCGGGACGACTTGAATGTGGCGATCGACGATGATGGCGTTTCGGTCGTTGGCCTTCGCCGTCAGGGCACGATTCCGCGCGATGGCACCGCGGTCCGTCTCGAAATCCCCTACGGGACATTCGAGCGCCGGATTGCGTTTCCGACTAAGGGCCTACGGTTCGGTCAATCGGAATACCGCAACGGATGTCTCGTGCTGGCCTTCTTCAAGCAATCGATAGAAGGATCGACCGATGGTTGACGCATCCAAACGCGAATCCGGCACCACGACCGATCAAAGCCAGGCTGGTGTGCCCGAGGATGCAATCATCATCTTGCCGGTTCGCAGTACGCTGCTGTTCCCCGGTGTCGTGCTGCCTTTGACGATTGCCCGGCCGTCGTCCATCGCTGCCGCACAGGAAGCCGTCCGCAGCGGCCGCAAAATCGGTCTGCTGCTACAGAAGGACCCCACCGTTGAGGAGCCGGGGCCACAGGATCTGCGGCACGTCGGTACGGTGGCCGAAATCCTGCGCTATGTCACTTCGGAGGCTACCCACTATGCGATCTGCCGCGGTATAAACAGATTCCGTGTCAAGAAATTTCTTTCCGGTTTTCCCTACATCGTAGCGCGCATCGAGGAAGTCGGCATATCAGAGGTGATGACCCCCGAGGTCGAGGCGCGCATGAATCTGCTCAAGATGCGCGCCCGGGAAGCGATCCAGTTGCTACCGAATCTGCCGCCGGAAATTTCAGCGGCGATTGAAGGCCTGGATTCGCCGTCCGTGCTCGCCGACTTTCTCGGTGGCATCATCGATATTCCTGTAGGCGAGAAGCAGGATCTGCTAGAAACCTTCGACGTAACCCAGCTTCTCGACAAGCTGCTCGGCCTGCTGGCGAAGCGAATTCAGGTCCTGCAGCTTTCAAAGGCGATTGGCGAACAGACGCAACAGACCCTTTCGTCGCAGCAGCGCGAACACATTCTTCGCGAACAGCTTCGCCAGATTCAGAAGGAACTAGGCGACGACGACGCCAAGTCCATTGAACTGGAGGAACTCAGTGACAAGATCGACAAGGCCGGGATGCCGAAGGAGGCCGAGGAGCAGGCCAGGCGGGAATTGAAAAGGCTCGAACGCATGCCGGAGGCCGCGGCAGACTATGGGTTGACGCGAAGCTACCTCGAATGGCTGACCGAGCTGCCTTGGTCGAAGCTGGATCCGGAACAGATCGACATTGTCGAAGCGCGGCGAATTCTCGATGACGATCACTATGGCCTTGAGAAGGTGAAGCGGCGAATTCTTGAACACCTTGCTGTGCGCAAGCTCAATCCGGAAGGCAAAAGCCCAATCCTCTGCTTTGTCGGCCCTCCCGGCGTCGGCAAGACCTCGCTCGGCCAAAGCATCGCCCGCGCCACGGGACGCAAGTTCGTGAGATTGAGCCTCGGCGGCGTCCATGACGAAAGCGAAATACGCGGACACCGCCGAACCTATCTCGGCGCGTTGCCGGGTAACGTCATCCAATCGATCCGGAAGGCAGGAACGCGCAATCCGGTACTGATGCTGGACGAGATGGACAAGCTGGGTACGGGATTTCACGGCGACCCGGCGGCGGCGCTGCTCGAAGTGCTCGATCCCGAGCAGAACGCGGCGTTTCGCGACAACTACCTTGCGATTCCCTTTGATCTCTCCAAGGTCATGCTGATTGGCACCGCCAACGTTATCGACAATATCCCGGCCCCGGTGCGCGACCGCATGGAAATCATCGAGATGCCGGGTTACACTGAGGAGGAAAAGCTGGCGATCGCCAAACGCTATCTCCTCGCGCGTCAACTGAAATCCGCTGGTCTAACCAGCGAGCAATGTGAGATCTCGGACGACGTCATTACAGCCGTCATCCGCAACTACACGCGCGAAGCCGGCGTGCGCAACTTGGAGCGCCATATCGGCGCCATTTGCCGGCACGCGGCTATGCGGATAGCCGAGGCGAGCGTCACACGCTTTATCGCCGCGCCGACGGACCTTCCTGCCATTCTGGGGCCGCGGCGTTTCGAGCAGGAGGTCGCGATGCGAACTAGCGTGCCCGGCGTCGCTACTGGCCTCGCCTGGACTCCCGCCGGCGGCGATATTCTCTTTGTCGAGGCGACCAGCATTCCCGGCCGGGGCAAACTGATCCTCACGGGTCAGCTGGGTGCGGTGATGAAGGAAAGCGCGCAGGCGGCACTCTCCCTCGTCAAGTCGCGCGCCATTGAATTTGGCATCGATACGATCGCGCTGCAGAAATCCGATGTCCACGTTCACGTCCCGGCAGGCGCCATTCCCAAAGATGGCCCAAGCGCGGGCGTGGCTATGTTTCTGGCACTGACTTCACTTCTAACCCGCCGCACGGTCCGGAGCGATACAGCGATGACCGGCGAGATTTCACTGCGCGGCCTGGTCCTCCCGATCGGTGGCGTGAAGGAGAAAGTGCTCGGCGCGCTGCAGGCAGGGATTACCACGATCATGCTCCCTGCCCGCAATCGAAGGGATATCGAGGAGGTCCCTGAAAATGCGCGCAACCGATTGCGCTTCATATGGCTTGAGCGGGTCGACGACGCGATTGATGCTGCGCTAAATCGCCCGCAGAAGCTCGATCCCCGTTTCGAGGAAACACCACAAGTAGCGCCCGCGGAACGGCAGGCGGCGCGTTCCCGATAACCGGCATCTTCTGGAAGACACACCAGCCACGTCACCTATCTATGGGCTCTGCCGGTGATGGATCATCGTGCGACAGCGGGTACCCAGTGCCGCGAGCTTTTCGAAAAGACTACCCGAGCCACACTGACGGGCGTCAATGCATCCCTTGGGCGCATGGAATAGGAGAATTATGGTGCGGAGGCAGCGACACTTCAATTTGGTCGGAAACCAGGTTGCACTTGGGAGAACGTCATGCCGATTAGCACAGTTAATTCCGGTTTCGGCACCGAGTCCACCTCGGCGAGCGAGAATTTGGCTCAGAATTGGTGGCTGTTCCTGCTGCGAGGCATTTTAGGAATCCTTTTCGGCGTTGTTGCGCTGATCTTTCCCGGCCCAACGATGCTCTCCCTGGTACTCCTGTTCTCGGCTTACACACTTGTCGATGGCGTTGCCGGCATCATCTCGGCCGTAAGGGCGATCCAGCGCAAGGAGGAGCGGTGGGGATGGCTGATCTTCGAAGGCGCTGTCAATATAGCCGTAGCCATCCTTGCCTTTCTGTGGCCCGGCATGACTGTTCTGGCCTTCGTGTTGCTTGTTGCCGCCTGGTCAATCGTCTCGGGCGCGTTGATGACGGCCGCTGCTTTCCGGCTGAGCGTCAGCCACGGCAGGTGGTGGCTCGTTCTGGGCGGATTGTTGTCCGTCGGCTATGGAGCGCTTCTGGTCGCCACGCCGCTCATCGGGGCGATCGTTCTGACATGGTGGATGGGGGCCTATGCCATCGCATTTGGCTTCGCGCTTGTCATCCTATCCTTCAAGCTGCGGCTCAGACAGAACCAACAGATCAACCGAACGGTTGCCCGAACGGCCGCTTAATAGAAACAGGCAACGGCATTAATGTAAGAATAGTGGATCGCCTCAGCGCGGTCGCGCGACCCAAGCCAAGTTCGGCCGAACAGACCCTTTTGATTCTAGACACGTCAACTTCATTTTTTGATTGCTTATCCCCCAAGATGGTACCATGCCCTACGAGGCATAGTTACAATGTGACTGTGATCGATCACGAGGCCTATGGCCATCGATTGACGGTCGCACCAGATACAGGCGAGACGATCGTTTCCTTACGACGTGTCGATGCCCACGGGACGAGCTGTCTGTCTCGACGACCGTGAGCTAGTCCGCCCCTGCATGGAGCGACTTTTGCGCTCGGCGAAGTTCGACTCCGTCACCTTCGAGCATCCGGCCGCGTTCCTCACAGTTGCGAAACCGATCGAGGCGGGTTGCCTCTTGCTCGATATCCGGTTGCAAGGCATGACGAACTGGGGCCCAGCAACGCCTCAGACGCGATCTCCGGTAATCGTAGTGACCCGCTTCGGGCGATCGATTTCCTTGAGAAGCCATACAGCGAACGTGTGCAGTCCGATTACAACGACGAGGTTGCGGACGCAGCACGGCGCGCGAGCGGCAGGTGGCTGTCGGCTTGATGGACGGTCACTCCAATAAGGCGCTCGTGTACAATCTCGGCCTCGGCGATGGTCGAAGTTCACCGCGCGTATGATGGACCGGCTTGGCATGCGCGAGCTCGCGCAAGCCCTTCTTTTGAGAAATCACTTCGACGCTCAACAGGCTTAAGAGATAGAGTTAGGCCCCGGCTCCCTGGTTCGCCAATATTGTCTTCCAGCGCAGCGCGGTTCAGGATTTTGACCGTACGCTTGCCCGCCAGCCTAATGGCACCCCGCTGCTGCAGATTGGTGAAGGAGCGACATACCGTCTCGACCGAAACCGCAAGGTAGTCAGCGATATCGTAGCGCGAGACGGGCAGCACAACCTGTCCATCTTCGTCCGAGGAACGACGGTCGAGGGAAAGGAGAAAGGAACCGACCTTCTCGAGTGCGGTGACGCCGCCAACAATCATCAACTGGGCTTGGGATCTGCCTAACGCCCGGAAGGCTACGTCGCGGAGCTCGCGCGCAAACTTCGGATCACGCTCGGCCAGCTGTTCGATTCCCTCGCCGGGATAGCTGGCAAGCGCCGTCTCGTCCACAATCGCTTCGATGGTGACCTCGTCCCCGTCGCCTCTCACAAAGAAGAAGTCTCGGGGCAGCATCAGATCAAGGATTTGCCGCCGTCCGTCGGCTCGGAGCGCGCACCTGCGAACCGCCCCGGCAATGACGCAATACCATTGACCGGCGGAACTCACACTTCGTGGAATTTTCTGACCACGATTACAAAGCACAATCTTGGCGAACGCATCTAGTTGCGTCAACGAATGGGCCTGCCCCGAAAGAATCCGCCGATAGTAGTCTGCCGCGTGCGCGCTTTTTTTCATGATTTCAACCCTTTTCGAAGGTCGCCGGCACTATCTGGCTCCATAAACAATCCAGGATGCCCGCGTTCCAAAGATTCGAGGGATTTGCGTACCGTAAAATTACGTAACGCCGGCCGGATCAGGGCGACGCAGCTCCGCAGCCATGTTGAAGATTTGGACACCAAACAATTGACGGCAATCAACGAAGCAAGTGGCTCATTGCTCTAAAACGGCATCGATTCAATTCGGGCCGCAAGTCACGCACCAGGAAGACGATGTCATTCACCCTGAGCCGCGGGTATCGTCGCGCCGAGCTTCATGCTGCATGTCAGCCACGACCAAATGCTCACGTTGTCCGATCTCAGGGGCAGGCCTGTCATTCTGGCGTTCTACCCAGCTGACTGGAGTCCAATCTGCGCCGATCAGGTGACGCGATATAACGAGTTGCTTTCGGACTTTCACAAACACAGCGCGGAAATACTCGTAATTTCCGTCGACGGAGCTCGGTACCACGCGGCGGCCTTCGCTGTGACCGGCATTTGCATTTTCCCCTGCTCGCTGACTTCGAGCCCAAGGGCGCAGTAACAAAGAGATACAGCGCCTATCGTGATAGCGACGGCGTTTGCGAGCTACAGCCGATAGCCATGCCTGACAAGCCAACAGGTCGGCGTTGGACGTGCCCGAGCGATTAGCGGTCCGCCACATTGATAACCGTCATCGCCGCTGCCGGGATTGAGGGTTTAATTCTGCAGTGATGATCAAGCCCAGGAGATACCCATGATAGCATTCAACAGACTTGGAGCCTCTCTTGATTCTGACACCCGCACTGCATCGCCGCACTCACCTAGTCACGCCTTGGCAGCGCACAGGACCGCTCCCGACTGGATGATTTGGTTTGCGCTCGCGTCGATCACGGCATTGACTACCACTCCGGCACTTCCGCAAGCCGGCGTAAGTCTCGTCAAGGTCGACTTCTCGGTTGTGGCCAATGGCTACCGCATGAGCAAGCTGCTCGGCAGCAACGTTATCAACGACAAGAACGAAAAGATCGGGACCCTCGATGATGTCATCGCGGACAAGAAGCAAGTGAACTTTGCTGTGCTGCAGGTCGGCGGGTTCCTCGGCGTCGGCGGCCGCCTGATAGTCGTGCCCTATGAGAGCCTCGCCATCGACGACAACGGACAAAAGATCACCTTGCCCGGCGCATCAAAGGAGGAACTAAAGAAGCTGACGGAATACCATTATAAATCGTCCTAGTCGGACAGGAGCGCGCGTCCGATGTCCGGACCTTCCGATGTCCTTGACCAGCTCCGCACACGAGAGGTGACGGGCGTCTTCCATTCCCGGAGAGCGCTCGACACCGCCGCCCAGGATTTGTTGTCCTCGGGATTTGACCGAGCCGACATCGACATCAGCGCCTCGCCCGATGAACAGCAACGGCGGCTAAACTATCAGGCTATTCCGGCCGCCGACCTTGCCGACATACCGGCAGCGGCGCGGAGGCCCTACGTAGGCGGAGACGATCGGCTTGGCCTCGAAGTCGTCACGGCCAGCGTGGTCGGCTGCGTTGTCGCCCTTGCCATCGCGCTCTATCTCATATCGCGCGAAATAACGCCACCGAGCGTTATCCTCGTTTCTGTCCTCGGCGGGATCGTCGCGGCCGCCGTTGCGATACGTCCGCTGCGACGGGTGATGCAGCGTGACCGGGTTCGCGGATTGGAACCTGCCGCCGAATGGGACGGGTTGCTGATCTGGGTACGGGTTCAGTCCCCGGAGAAGGAAGCTTTGGCACAGGAAATTCTGCTTCGCCACGGCGGAGAGGCCGTTCACATCCACGAAATCGATATCGCCAAAACGACCGACGATCTCCCGTTTCACTCGCTGCGGCCCGATCCGTGGTTAGGGAACGAACCCTTGGGGCGGCCATAGTTCATCGTTCGTTGGAGCCAGCATTGCGAAGCACTCTCGGGAAACGGCTTCATCGACCGCACAAAACCTTGTGAGGAAGTTGATGGTCGTCATGGCCGCCTCCATTGGCCAGCATAGATTCCAACTCTATCGTCAAAAATGATGTGAGACAGTTTACCGAGTCTCGTGCAGACCAGGAGAACAACATGAAGTCCGACAGCGAAATAGAGCGCGATGTTCGGGACGAACTGAAATGGGATCCCGATCTGAATGCCGACGATATTGCCGTGTCAGTCAAGGATGGTGTCGTCACGCTAGCGGGGTTCACCCACAGCTACACCGACAGGCTTGAGGCCGAGACAGCCGCGAAGCGGGTCGCCGGTGTTCTTGCCGTCGCAAACGACATCGAAGTGCGGCTACCAGCGATCGACCAACGTCCGGATCCCGACATCGCCCGAGACGCAGTTGCCGCGCTGAAGTCACAACTGCCAATTTCCCACGACCAGATAAAGGTCATCGTCAAGGATGGCTGGATCACGCTCGAAGGCACGGTGGAGTGGCGATACCAGAAGACCACCGCAGACGCGGCGGTCCGCAAGGTCAAGGGCGTGAAAGGCGTCACCAACGTCATTACACTGAAGCCCAAGGTCCAGCCCACCGACATCCAGCGCAAGATCCAGGATGCCTTCAAACGAAGCGCCGAGGTTGATGCGGAGCGCATCAGCGTGGACGTGAGGGGCAGCGAAGTGGTGCTGGAAGGCACCGTTCGCTCCTGGATCGAGCGCGAGGAAGCCGAACGTGTTGCATGGTCGGCGCCCGGCGTCACAAAGGTCGAAGACCGGATTGTCGTCCGGCCTTACTAGTCCTCCCCAAGCCAGCAGAACTTCACTCAAAGAAGGAGAATGCAATGAGGTTAAAATCACTGGTCCCGTTTGGAGATGCGGGCGCATTGATGCGACCCGATTTCGGGCTATTCGGTCTGCATCGGGAGATCGATCGGCTCTTTAGCGAGTTCGCGCAAGGCATCGGCCCGAGCGGCAAAGCGAACATCGTGCCGAACATCGAAATTTCCGAAAGTGACAAGGCGATCGAAGTTACAGCCGAGATGCCCGGACTCGAGCGCAAGGACGTCGAGATATCGATCGAGGACGACGCTCTCACCATTCGTGGCGAGAAGAAGGTCGAAGAACAGCAGAAGGACAAGAACGTCCAGCACAGCGAGCGCAGCTACGGCGTGTTCTATCGCGTGCTGCAATTGCCTTCCGGTATCGACCCTTCGAGCGTTCAGGCAACCATGTCGAACGGTGTGCTGAAGATTACGATTCCGAAGCCTGCCAAACCGGAGCCGAAGAAGATCGAGGTCAAGGAAGCCGCCTAGCCCCGCGGCTGCGGGGCGCGCAAATCGTTCTCCTCCCGGCGCTTTGCGCGTCCCGCTCAACCTGCTGATGCAGAATCACACCAACACATCTGGCGGTCGACGACCGCTCCGCAACCGAGCCAGCGCGACTACATCGAAAGGAGCCAGTCATGGCGAAAGCAATCGGCATCGATCTCGGGACCACCAATTCCTGCGTCGCCGTGATGGAAGGAAGCAAGGCCAGGGTCATTGAAAACGCCGAGGGCGGCCGCACGACGCCGTCGATGGTCGCTTTCACCGATGAAGGTGAGGTCCTTGTCGGGCAACCCGCCAAGCGGCAAAGCATCACCAATCCGGAGAACACCGTCTACGCCATCAAGCGGCTAATCGGGCGGCGCTATGACGACCCGATCACCGCGAAAGACAAGGGTATGGTTTCTTATCACATCGTGCCCGGCGACAACGGTGACGCATGGGTCGAAGTGAGGGGCAAGAGGTACAGCCCAAGCCAGATCAGCGCTTTCATTCTGACCAAGATGAAGGAAACTGCCGAAGCCCATCTAGGGGATAAGGTAACGCAGGCTGTAATAACCGTGCCGGCCTATTTCAACGATGCCCAGCGTCAGGCAACCAAGGACGCCGGACGGATTGCCGGCCTCGAGGTACTCCGTATCATCAACGAGCCGACCGCGGCCGCGCTGGCCTATGGCCTGGACAAGAAGGGCAGCGGAAAGATCGCCGTCTACGACCTCGGCGGCGGCACATTCGACGTTTCAATCCTTGAGGTTGGAGATGGCGTGTTTGAGGTGAAGGCTACCAACGGCGATACCTTCCTCGGTGGCGAAGATTTCGACAAGCGCGTCATCGACTATCTGGCAGACGAATTTCGCAAGGAGAACGGCATCGATTTGCGCAGGGATCGCCTTGCACTACAGCGGCTCAAAGATGCCGCCGAGAAGGCCAAGATCGAGCTCTCGAGCGCCACCCAGACCGACGTCAACTTGCCCTTCATCACGGCCGACCAGAACGGGCCGAAACATCTCAATATCAAGCTCTCCCGGGCGAAGCTGGAGGCGCTGGTCGACGATCTGATCGAGCGCACCGTCGGACCCTGCAAGGCAGCGTTGAAAGATGCCGGGCTGCAGGCGTCCGACATCAACGAAGTGGTGCTGGTTGGCGGCCAGACCCGCATGCCGAAAGTGCAGGAAACCGTGCAGAACTTGTTTCAGCGTGAACCGCACAAGGGCGTCAACCCGGACGAAGTGGTGGCGATCGGCGCCGCAATTCAGGCCGGCGTGCTTCAGGGCGACGTCAAGGACGTGCTGCTGCTCGACGTGACGCCCCTGTCGCTGGGCATCGAGACGCTGGGCGGTGTTATGACCAAGCTGATCGACCGCAATACAACCATTCCGACCAGGAAGAGCCAGGTATTCTCAACTGCGGAAGACAACCAGACGGCGGTCACCATTCGCGTCTTTCAAGGCGAACGGGAAATGGCAGCCGACAATAAGCTGCTGGGGCAATTCGACCTTGTCGGGATTCCGCCGGCACCCCGCGGCGTGCCACAGATCGAAGTCACCTTTGATATCGATGCCAATGGCATTGTCAATGTCTCCGCCAAGGACAAGGCCAGCGGCAAGGAGCAAAGCATCCGGATCCAGGCCTCCGGTGGTCTTAGCGAGGCGGATATCCAGAAGATGGTCAGGGAAGCCGAAGCCCACGCCGAGGAGGACAAGCGCCGCAAGGAACTCGTCGAAGCACGCAACCAAGCCGATGCGGCGATCTACAGCACTGAAAAGGCCCTGAAGGAATCGGAATCCAAGATCCCTGCCAATCTCAAGAAGGAGGTCGAGCAGGCAATCTCCGATGCAAAGCAGGCCCTCACTGCCGAAAACCCGCAATCGATTCGCCAAGCGACGGATCGTTTGCAACAGACCGCCGCCAGGATCGGCGAGGCACTGAACCGCGCCGCCTCGCAAGGCGCCGACGCACAGGCGTCGTCGAGCGGAAGCGGTTCTTCCGGTGAAGACGTCGTCGATGCCGAATTCGAGGAAGTCGACCCGCGCGATCGATGAGGATCGTGAAGCGCGAACTCGCACATGAAAACAGGCGAATGACATGGCAACAAACCCCGTGGACGAGGATCCTAATAAGGCGCAGGCGAATAGCCGCGAAACGCAGGTGAACAGCGTCGAGACCGGGAGCGGCGATCTCGAGGTCGAGAATGAACTTTTGAGGGAACGTTTGATGCGCGCGCTCGCCGAGACCGAGAATACCCGCCGGCAAGGCGAGCGGCGCACAGAGGAGGCACGGAGGTACGCTATCGCGAGCTTCGCCCGCGAACTGCTGCAGGTGGTCGACAATCTGCGGCGGGCGATCGGTGCCGGCAGTAACCGGGCTGACACTGGCCAGCAGGATCCATTGATCGAAGGCGTGACAGCAACTGACCGCATCCTGACGGAGGTCCTGAAGCGGTTCGGCGTGGAGGAGATGAAGGCGCTGGACGCACCGTTCGACCCCGAGAAACACGAAGCGGTGCTGGAGATCGATGCAGCCGGGCAGCCGTCCCGCAATGTGGTTCAGGTTCTCGAGAATGGCTACACGCTGCACGATCGTTTACTGCGGCCGGCGCGCGTCGCGGTAGCCAAAGCCCGACAGCCATCTCCGCAGGCAACACGACAGTGAGGCGGGCTGCGCGCGGCCCAACCGCGTACAAAAGAACGGGAGCGGATATTGGCTGCAGACCCCTATACGACGCTGGGAGTAAAAAAGGATGCCACGCAAGCAGATATCCAGAAGGCCTATCGCCGTCTCGCGAAGAAATCGCATCCTGATCTCAATCCCGGCGACAAGGCCGCCGAGGAGAACTTTAAGGAACTCTCCGCCGCCTACGATCTGTTGAACGATCCGGAGAAACGCGCACGCTTTGATCGCGGCGAGATCGACAGTTCGGGCGCTGAGCGACCGAGGCGGCGGTACTATCGGGATTTCGCCGATCAGAACGGCTGGTCGACCTACACCAGCAATTCCGGTTTTGCCGATTTTGGCGACTTTTCCGGTAGCGAGGATATCCTCTCGGAGATTTTCGGTCGCGCGGGCCGCGGCAGCCGCAGACGGGGCCAAGATGTCCGCTATCATATCGACCTCGCCTTCCTCGATGCCGTCAACGGCGGCAAGCAATCGCTTGTGCTTCCCGATGGATCCAGGCTCGAGGTCAACATTCCTCCGGGTGTGCGGGACGGCCAGACACTGCGTCTGAAAGGCAAAGGCCGTCTGGCGGCCGGCGAAGGTCAACCCGGCGATGCCCTGATCGAGATCAGCGTTCAGCCGCACCCCTACTTCACCCGCAAAGGCGACGACATCTATCTGGATCTACCGATCTCGCTGAAGGAAGCGGTGCTGGGCGCAAAGATCAGCGTCCCTACGCCGAGTGGGACGGTTACGGTGACGGTGCCGAAATGGTCGAGCACCGGTCGCTTGCTCCGGCTCAAGGGGCGCGGCGTTCCGCGTCCTGACGGTGGCAAGGGCGATCAATACATTACACTGAAGCTGGTGCTGCCGCAAAAGCGGGATCCGGAACTCGAGAAATTCGTCGCCCGATGGCAGCCGGCCACGGAAAGCCCGCGGCAGTCTATGGGGGTTTGACATGCAAATGCAGGAATTCATCGACCGATCACATCTCGACCTCCCGACACTAAATGTGTGGATCGAAGCGGAATGGCTTATCCCCATCGCTGCCAAAAGAAGATTGGACTTTTCTGATGCCGAACTTGCGCGGGTGCGCTTGATCCAGGACCTCAAGGCCGATTTCGGCGTAAACGACGAAGGCATTTCGATAATCTTGCACCTGCTGGATCAGCTGCACGGGCTGCGTTGCCTAGTTCAGGATATTCACACCATGGAGACGCTGGATCGCAGGAAGCATGGCGGCTGAAGCCGCAGAAAACTGAACAGAGCCAATCCTGCGTTCAAAAAAAGGAACGACTGATGTCAATTCCCAAGGGCCTCGGTTCGTGGCTGGTCATCATTCTATTGTTGTTGCTGCTGGCAGCCGCCGGTTTCGTTGCGAATGAGGGCTTGCGCCTCGGAGATGCCGAGGTACCCGCATCGGGTTACATTGCCATGGCACTCGGCGTGACCTTCTCGCTTGTCCTCGGCTTCGGACTCATGGCCCTGCTCTTTTACAGCAGCCGCAAGGGGTACGACGAACCTGCCGTGCTGATTAAGGACCCCAAGCCAGGAGCCGATTCAGCGTCACCCGCCTCGGATTCGAAGTAGCACGCTTCGGATTCAGAGCAGCAATCTTGTGCCAGCGCGGGACGTCAATCAAGCCGGCCGATCGGCCTCTGCGCTTGTGGCGAAGGAACGCAACGCCTACGCTATCGCCATTGACCGACCCAGCGCATAGCGCCGATAGGCCCTTTTGAGGAAAGCAGAAGAGCAAATTCTTTCGAGTTCAGACCTCCAATCGAAGCCCTTACCGTTAGATGCCGGGCACAATCGCTACGCAGATTAGCGAGATCGACAAAGCAGTCTGCTCGTCTACGCAATTCGTCAGCGGCCATTGCCGGGCTCGTCGTAATCATCGAAAACGACATTGACGCGCGCCCCTTGTCGCTGCACTTGCCTTAACGACAGGCTGACAATTTCCGCTTCCTGAGAATAGCACCATCTCGTCTAGTTGCTCCACCAACACCATCGCATCGACATGTGCACATTGCCTCTGACTTTCCGTCGTCTGCCAGCGTCCACATACTCCTTGGTTGACTTCGATACGATACTGAAGCCGTTATAAGCCAGCCAATCGACAAGCGGCCGAATACTGGAATGCTGCTCCTGATTCTGAGCTATTTGCTATGTAGTAGATGGCGCGCAAGACAGTCCCTCCGACTGCGGAATTTCTCGAGCACTTTTCGATAGTCGAGGTCAAAGCCGAGAGCTTTCGCACTGAGATGAAGGTTTTCCCCGTCGATAAAGAGCGCGATCTTCTCTAGTCGGGTACGTGTTCCTCCGCCGCCGCATGTCATAGGACCCAACCGCTGTGTTCGCCTTGCGGTGCTAGAAGCCGAAACACGCCGTGAGCAATTGATCAGCTTTTGCGCCTAACTGGGCAACCGCTCGTCAGCGAAGGCGCTGCATCACCTACTCCCACGTGGCTTCTCGAAGCCATATGCAATTACCCAGGCGCCTTGGCGGCACGGTCCGCAACCAAGTTTGTGACCGCAACTTTGCGTGTTCGTCTGTTATTGCTAGGGCAAGATCGCATTGTTCCGGCAGGGACAATGGCAGCCCGGCTTGCAAACTTTCCCAACCTGTTGAGCGGACACTACCCCTAGCTTCTTACCGGCTGATTCTTCTTATCGCCTCAGAATCCCGAAGCAAGGTCGACAGGAGCGCCGCCTCGAACATCTCGCTTCACAGACTATCAGCCTCGTCCTGAAGTCCTGCATTTCCGGCGATATCGGCGCCGGGCTGGCGATAAGCACAATGGAGGGCTACGCCCCGCTGGATGTTTGGCCTTCCGGCCACAAGCGGCATTGAAGTGTTGGAGGCGCGGCATCGCATCCGAGACCATTTGCGGCCATCGCCATGGCGGCCCAGGCAGTATTCAGGTTGCTGCTCGCGCCATGCGGGCGTACTCGAATTTCTGAGACACCACATAGCGAGCAAGCATAGCTGGAAGCCATTGAGGCCGCCTTCGTGAACGGAGGGACGACTGTTCGTGCCGAAGGACCGCCGATGCCACGCGCCGCGTCAATATCCTTACGCGAAAGCAAAGCACTTCAGTCGCTGATCGACGACAGCTCCAATAAGATGACCGCTCATCAGCGGGCCTTAGCGTGCGCACGATCGAGGCTCAGCGCGCGCGTATAATGGTGCGGCTCGGCATGCGATCAAACTGCGGAAGCGCTTTGTCTCGGCATCAGGGCGCGGCTGGCCTAACGCAGTTCGTGGTCAGCGCTATAGCTCAGGTCGATAAGTTGGGTCGGAATTGCTAGCCGCCGAGCCGCACGGAATCATGTTCGTTCTTCTCCTTAAGACATTTCGATCGATAATCCTGACGGTGCGTTTTCCCGACAGCGTGATCGCGCCGCGCTGCTGCAGGCTAGTGAAGCAACGACAAACGGTTTCGACCGAAACTGACAGATACTCGGCGATGTCGTAACGGGTCAGGGGCAATACGACCTGCCCCTTATCATTCGACGAACGGCTCGCCAACGCAAGCAGGAATGAACCGACCTTTTCGACCGCCCTTACGCCGCCGATGATCAGCAATTGGTCCTGAATCCGCGACAGGGTCTGAAATGCGACACTGCGGAGCTCGCGGGCGAACTCCACATCGCGCTGCGCCAATTGCTCGACCCTTTGACTAGAGTAACTAGCCAGCGCTGTTTCCTCGGCGATCGCCTCAACCGTTAGATCTTCGTTTCCATCGACGACGACGAAGAAATCTCCCGGCAACATCAAGTCGAGAATCTGCCGCCGCCCGTCTGAACGGATGGCGGATCGCCGAACCGCTCCCGAAATTACGAAGTACCAATGGGCCGCCGGCTCCGAATTGACTGGAACCTCCTGGCTCCTGGCAATCAGCATTATCTTGGCATGCTCATCGAGCTGTTTCATCGCATGGTTCTGCGCGGCTAACATTCGCCGATAGTAGTCTAGTGCGCGCGTTTTCGCCTTCATCGCTGCACCTTCCTGTTCTCGTTCTTCTTCATGCTGCCAATTCCCACCACACTAACCCTGTTATCGCCCTGATGATCCGACCTTTTTATAGATCTCCGTACCGTAAGAATACGTAATCGGCCGCTAAGGAGCTCCTTACGGACCGCAATAATTGATCGCAGTCACGACACGCTGACGCTGCGTGCGGTGTAAGAACGAAAGTTGGAAATCAAGCGTAGGCGGAAGAACAGTCATGGCCCCCTTGAAGGCGCAGATCAACCAAAGTGTAACGTCCGCCGCCAGACCAGCAGCCGGGCTACTGGGGCAAGCTGACGCATTGCTGGAGAAGCATTTGATTGAAGATCTGACGCGCTGAAACGCCTTTCCGTTTCGCAAGCGCAGGACGCGACCAAGCCGCGGTCCAAAGAGGCGGTGGAGGAACTTTATCAGGTCGCCACAAGGAGCGATGAAAAATGCTGAAGTGGTGAAGGCCGGTCGCAAGCTGGAGGTTTTGATATCGCGCTACCACGTTTATCCTCAGTGTTTGGCGCGTGCCTCCAGGATGGCAATCACTGCATCATCAAAGGCCTTGCTGTGTGCCACCGACATCGAGTGGCCTATCTTACAATTACGGTGGCCTAATTTGATCTGAACGAATGCCGAGTGCATGAATTTGGCGGTTCGTCATGAAAGACCATGCTACGGACCGGCACGGCCAGCCTCTTTCAGGACAACGAAGACGCGTCAACCGTCGATCTCATCCCGAATCGCCTTAAGACGTTAATACCGAGGACGGCTGCAAGACCTGCAAGGCACCGGTGAAGTCATAACGCTGAAGCAGGGCCGCATCAGTTGGCGGCCTCTTTCATTGCATCGTGCCCATGAGGGCAGGCGCAACGTGCGGCCGTACATCAGCGCCCCGGTTACCGCAGGCCGTGCAGACGAACCGCAGCTCGGTCTCCGATCGCCGGGCTTCGTCCGGCCATCGATCGGAGGCCATCTCGATTGAATGACTGCAGCGATAGTCTGGCGGATGACGCGTTCCAACCATTTTGTCTTAGTCATATCGTTGCTCTGACCCGTTTGGTTGACAATCGTCAGTGAGGGCGGTTCTCGAGGTGGCTAGGATTGTAATGAGGTTCTTCTCTATGCAGGAGCAGGCGATGGATGACGTGGTGACAGCGACACCAACGCAAGAAGCGAGCCGGAAGACGGATACCGCACCACTGTTCCTGCCGTACCGCCTTGGTCCATTCAATCTGTCCCATCGCGTGGTTATGGCCCCGCTGACGCGCTCGCGCGCTCGACAGCCCGGCAATGTGCCGGGCGCGTTGGCGGCCTGCTACTATGCGCAGCGCGCCTCGGCGGCGCTGATCGTCAGCGAAGCGACGCAGGTGTCGATGCAGGGTCAGGGCTATGCCTGGACACCCGGCATTCATAGCCGCGAGCAGGTCGAGGCGTGGCAACGTATTACCGACGCGGTGCATCAGGCGGCGGGCCTGATGTTTTGCCAGCTCTGGCACGTCGGCCGCATTTCACATCCTGCGCTACAGCCCGACAACATGCTGCCCGTCGCTCCCTCGGCCATCATCCCTGCTGGAAAGGCCTTCATCGAAAACGAGCGGGGGGAAGGCACGCTCGTTCCCTTTGTACGACCCCGCGCGCTTGACATCGAGGAGATGCCCTACGTGGTGGCGCAATATGTGCGTGCGGCAAGGAATGCAGTGGCGGCCGATTTCGACGGCGTGGAGATCCATGCAGCCAACGGCTATTTGCTCGACCAGTTTATCGAAAGCGGCACCAATCGGCGCGCCGACGCCTATGGCGGCGCGGTGGAGAGCCGCACCCGCCTGCTATTTGAAATCGTCGAGGCCCTGACGCCGGTCTGGGGACCGGATCGCATCGGCGTGCGCATATCCCCGTTGGGAAAATTGAACGACATACATGACGACAACCCACAAGCAACCTTTGGCTATGTGGCCGAACGCCTGAGCGAATACGGGTTGGCCTATCTGCATATGGTCAACCCCGCGCTCGAGCAGATGCAAAGCGGGAAAGAACCGGATCCAGCCGCTCTGGATATGGCGAAGCTGGTCCGGAACAGGTTCAGGGGAACCCTGATCGTGGCAGGCGGCTTCGATGCCGAGAGCGGAGCGCAGTGGCTTCGGGAGGGATGGGCCGATCTGATCGCGTACGGCCGGAAATTCCTCGCCAACCCCGACTTGCCAGACCGTCTGCGTCTGGGCGCGGCACTCAACGCCGATGATCCCAGCAGTTACTACGGCGGAGGTGAGAAGGGATACACCGACTACCCGTCGCTGGCCCAGGACCGCGGCGAACAGCCCAAGGCGTGCGTGGACCAGAGCTGGCGATAATCAAAGCTTGCATTGCAAGAGCGCAAATTGACGGCCGTCATGGTCTATCGAACCCCGCATACTCATGGTGATCGACGCAGCGAGTGCCGCCCGGCCGAGCGCGATGCGAGGACCATCCGCGATGACATTTCAATCCGTCAACCCCACCACCGGTGAGCCGTTTGCGACATATGAGGAATGGTCGACCGAGGAGGCGCAAGACGTCGTCGGCACGGTTCACCAGGATTACCTCGCCTGGCGCCGCACCGGTTTCGAACACCGCGCTTCGCTGATGCGCAACGCAGCCGAGATCCTGAACAAGAAGGCGCGCGAATATGCAAAGTTGATGGCGGAGGAGATGGGAAAGCCCTTCCACGAGGGTGTTGCAGAGGCCGAGAAATGCGCCAAGACTTGCGAGTACTTTGCCGACAATGCGGAGAATTTCCTGACACGTCAGCCGGTATGGACGGAAGCATGCAGGACTTTCGTCGCGTTCAACCCGCTCGGGGTAGTGTTGGCGGTCATGCCCTGGAATTTTCCATTCTGGCAGGTCTTTCGTTTCGCAGCACCGAGCCTGATGGCGGGCAATGCCGCGTTGCTCAAGCATGCCTCGAACGTTCCGGGTTGTGCGCTTGCGATCGAACAGATCTTTCGCGACGCCGGCTTTCCCGAAAATCTGCTCCGCACATTGATGATCACAAGCAAGCAAGTCGAGGCCGTGATCGAGCATCCGCTCGTGCGCGGGGTGACCCTGACGGGCAGCGGCGCCGCCGGGCGCGCAGTCGCGAGCAAGGCTGGCGCCATGCTCAAGAAGACGGTGCTCGAGCTGGGCGGGACCCCTATCTGATCCTGGAAGATGCCGATACCGATTCCGCCGCCGCCATATGCGCCAGGGGCCGGCTGCTGAATTCGGGCCAGAGCTGCATCGCTGCCAAGCGATTCATCGTGGTCGAAAAGGCCAGGCCGGCTTTCGAGAAACGCTTTGTCGAGCTGATGAGCCAGACCAAGATGGGAGACCCATTCGAGCATGGGACAGAGATAGGTCCGCTGGCGCGGCACGATTTGCGCGACTCCTTGCACCGGCAGGTCGTCGCAAGCGTCGGAAAGGGAGCGCGCCTCCTCCTCGGCGGCAAGGTGCCCAATCATCCGGGAGCCTACTATCCGCCGACAGTCCTCACCGACGTAGGGAAAGGCATGCCGGCCTATGAAGAGGAATTGTTCGGTCCGGTTGCGGCAATCATCCCGACCCGGAACGAGACCGAGGCGATTGCGGTCGCGAACGACAGCCCATTCGGACTTGGCGGCGGCGTGATCACCCGCGATCTTGCGCGCGGAGAAAGGATTGCAGAGTTCGAGATCGAATCGGGAATGGTCTTCGTCAACGACAACGTTCGTTCCGATCCGAGAGTGCCTTTTGGAGGCATCAAGGAAAGCGGCTATGGGCGTGAATTGTCCTGCTACGGCATCAGGGAGTTCGTCAACATCAAGACTGTGATGGTGTACTCATGAGGCTGCAGGCGCGGCCGATGGCGCATGCTGGCGTAACCATTGGCGCAACGCCTCGGCACCCACAGCTCCAGTGCGTTGGGCGACGATATTGCCTTTATGGAATAGCATCAGCGTTGGAATGCTTCGAATGTTGTAACGGCCTGACAGCTCGGCCTCGGCCTCTGTGTCAACCTTCAGAAAACGAAGTTCGGGTTCGAACTCGCCGGCGGCGCGCTCAAAAGCCGGTGCCATCCCCTTGCAGGGCCCACACCACTCCGCCCAGAAATCGACCACGACGGGAATATCGTTGCGCTGGATGTGGGTGGCAAAGGCGCGAGCGGAAACCGGCGTCGGATGCCCCGTAAACAGGAGTTGGTGGCAATGGCCGCATTTCGCCCGGCGCGCATCCTTCCCGGCCGGAATTCGGTTGATGCTTGTGCAATGCGGACAGACGATGTGGCGGATTTGCGCACTCATGTTAGGATGGCTCCCGAACTGGGCTCAATGCGTCGCCAGAGGTTGTTTGCGGTCCGGCGGTGGAAAGGTTTCATCGAGATCGGCGAGATCCTGTGGTGTCAAGCGAACGTCCAGCGCGCCACGATTCTCGCGAACATGTTCCGGCTTGCCCGACTGCGGTATCGCACATAGGCCGTCCTGGCGTAGCACCCATGCCAGCGCCACTTGTGCCGGGGTCGCGCCGAGACGAGCCGCAATGGTCTTGAGTGTGACATGACGCAACACACGGCCCTGCTCGATCGGCGAATAGGCCATAACGGGGACGCCGCTGCTCTGGCACCATGGCAAGAGGTCGAACTCGATGCCGCGACGCTCGAGATTGTAGAGCACCTGATCGGTCGCGACGTTGGCACCATTGGGCAAGTCGACGAGTTCCTGCATGTCGCCGATATCGAAATTGCTGACACCCCAGTTCCGGATCTTGCCTGCGCCAACCAAAGCCTCGAAAGCATCGACGGTTTCTTCCAGCGGAGTGAGTCCTCGCCAATGCAGCAGATAGAGATCGATCTCATGCACCCCAAGCCGGGCAAGACTTCGGTTGCAAGCCGCTATCGTGCCCTGTCGGGTGGCGTTCTGAGGCAGCACCTTGCTCACCAGAAAAATCTCGTCGCGCCGTCCCTTGATGGCCTCGCCGACAAGCCTTTCGGCGCCACCGTCGGCGTACATTTCGGCCGTGTCGATCAGGTTCATGCCGAGATCGATGCCCAGACGTAGCGCTTTGATCTCGTTGGTCCGGTTCAGCGGATTCTCGGCCATGTGCCAGGTCCCTTGGCCGAGCATTGGAATGTGTTCACCTGAAGGTAGTACGATAGTACGGCTGGCCTCCGTCACGGTCATGATGTGACTCCTCTGTCCTTCACGGCAGACTAATTTTCACGCATAGGCCGGCGTGACGAATGGCGCAAAACTGAACATCGCCGCTGCCTGGATGGATAAACCAGATCACCGGCAGGAACGGGTTCAATATCGTGGAGCCCGTCACTGGATGGGCCACATATGTCTCGTTTAGCGATGGCCGGCCGATCGTCGGGTCGAGCTTGACGCACGAACCATTGTTCGCTGTCAGGTCACGATAGTTGTAGCGCGCCGAACATACGAACATTTGATTTTCCTTCTTGTCGACTACATAGGCCGTAGCCGTCCGATAAGAGGTGTTGGATTTGACATCCGGCTCAGGGAGCAACTCGTAGCGTACGCTGCCTTGGGCGAACGCTGGCGATGCGACAGCGATCGCGAAAACCGTGGCGATGCCTTGCATCATCTTTCGCATGGCCAATCCCGAATGAATAACCCACGCTAGCCCGCTCCTGGAGAGGAAGCGTTGACCGCTGTCAATTCAGGAATGGAAACCGGCATTGCTGGCCGATAGCTGGCAAGAACTGATCAGTCGGTGACTACCCCTCGCCGCGCCGTCGGCGTTCGTTGCGCGCATGATCGTACAGTGTCCGCCCGACAAGATGCGCCTCTCATGGAGCTGTGAGATGAGGCGTTACCTGCAAAAGGAACGTTGCCCCAGTTGCCTGTCCGGTACGTGGAGCGCTGGACCATTTCTTGATTGCAGCGACGGGTAAACTCGAACTAATATACATCAATTGTCCGGGCAGCGATCCGCTCTATTGGCCCCGCCTCTCCACACTTGCGAATAGCGAACTGCATTCGTCTCAGTGATGGCTCGCATCTAGCGTGAGGAATAGGCGATCGGCAACCCTCATCACGTCGAGACCTGTTCCCACTACGCATCGATGCGGCAGATCCACGCCGCCATCGAGCATTGGCCGCATCGTGACTTCGAGTGTGCGATTGCTCTGGCCAGTACCGCGGCGGAAATGTTGCCCGACGTCGACGAGCCCCATTTCCGGGAGCTGCCAAACATCTCGCGCGTCAGTGAGATATCCAACTGGTTGATCCGCGGCGCATCTCGAGAGTGCCTGAAACGCGGTCAAATCGACACGGTAGTTATTGAAGAGCTCGACACCGTCCTCGCGATCCATCGCGCCATCCTGAAGTTCGAAGCGGTCTTTTGGAAGGACAAGACCCCGCAGATGAAGAGCTTGCGCAATTGCACGCGCACGCAATGCAGGTCAAATCCCGATCATTCTAAAATTGCTCGTTGTCAACGACAGCGTTGACTCATGACGTTACCATTGAGATCGCGCCCGCAGCTCCAACATCCCGACGCGAGACTGATGTGTTCGCAACGCGCTTGAAACGACCTATTGCTATTTCGGCTGCTTGTATCCTGGCGCTGGCATCGCCGATACTATCGGCGCACGCCCGCGACGACGGCCGCCACGTCAATTCGCCGCTGAAAGCCTGGTTCGACCAGCTCAGATCGGGCAAGGGACCCTGCTGCTCCGACGCCGACGGCACGGCGGTCAGCGATGTCGATTGGGAAACCCGCGACGGCCACTACCGCGTGCGGCTCGACAACCAATGGATTGACGTTCCGGATGAGGCCGTCATCACCGAGCCGAACAGAGTGGGAAGAACCATGGTTTGGCCGATCCGCGACTACATGGGAACCACGGTCCGCTGCTTCATGCCGGGCAGCATGACTTGATTTGAAATGTCGATGCCGAGGCACCTGATCTTAGCTCAGCGCCAGGGTGACTTCCTCCGCCAGTTCGTCGAGTCCATGGCTCCTGTAAAATCGACCCGCATCCTGCAGTTTCTTTCAACTGGTCCATCTCGCCATTCCCGGTCATCAATATGAATGGTAGAGAGGGTGCAATCGGCTCACCGTTCTGGCAAGATCGATGGCATTCTGTTCCAAGATGGGGATGTAAGCCGAAGGTGACGTAGATTTCCTCGCAAGGCAGTCTGCGGGCAGGCCGACTCCGGCCATCGTATAATACCAGGTGCGTCCGAGAACGGCGAGCCATGTGCCGGCGGCCGCAAAGTAAAGACAAAGCAGAGCAAAGATCGTAGCTGAGCACACCGGTCGAGAAAGCAGCATCAGCAATATGGACCATTCGAGAGCGTCTGGTGGCCCAACTGGCGCGGGGGCTGTTTTTTTAACTCTGCTGCTCGAGCGCGCCCTTGACAGCCGTCAATTTCCGGCCCGCGCCTCATGTGCTTTATTTTCGCAACCGACGGCAACATCCAACATCGCCAAGCGTTGGGCCCCCACTGCCAACCGGTCAAATTGCAAGGAGAGACAGCATGAGAATTTTCGTGATAGGCCTTGCGGGCATCATGACGACTTTGGCCGCATGGCCCAGCTCAGCTCAGGTCTGGGAAGAAGAAGTCGTTCGTCCACCTCGCGTGGTCGAACGCGACGTGATCGTGCGCGAGCCGGCGTGGCGTAGCTACGCCTGGGACGACTGCCGGATAGTAGTCGAGCGCCACCACCGGCCCGACGGCACATTGATCGTTCGCAAAGTCCGGCGCTGTTAGAACTCGCGGACGGTTCCTGCGCTGGCAGGCGTCGGCGCGGCGAGGATCACGCCATGCCCGCTACGGCGGACGGCCCGCGAAGAAACCGTCCATCTCAATACGACCGTAGCGGCGTTGGGGGGCCGCGGCGTCACGGATGTCGCAGGTTGGGGAGCTTGAGCTGCACCATGATATTGACCATCTCCTGTCGAGGCAGTGGGTTGCGCCTTTGGCACTCCCCAACAGTCGACGTTGGATTCGGATTCATGCGAATTGCACAGATTGCCCCATTGGCTGTTTCCAATCGAATGGCCAGAGCCGTTTGGCCTTTTATGATCGAAGCAATGGCATGCGCGACGCCAGTAATTGCCTATCGATCCGGCTCGGTGCCAGAGATAGTGGAGGAAAACGTTACGGGCTTCGTGGTCGAGGGTGAGGAGGAAGCATTTCATGCAGTAGCCGCCTCTGCCAGATTGACCGCCGCAGGGTACGTGTACCTTTCGAGGAACGCTTCACACAAATCGTATGGCAAAGGAATACCTCGACAAGTACGAGTCCTTGATGTGCGTCCGGAGGCTCTCGAAGGTAATCTGAGCCCACCGCGCGTTACGCTTCCAAAGTAATCGTCGCCGAAGGAAACACGAGCGTATAAATTCGCATCAGTCAGCTAGGACGCGACGTCGAGGCAGGTCATGAGAGCCGGGTCACAATGCTATCTGTTTGCTAAGGTTTCGTAGAAATGTCGCTTGCCTGCAGCAGTTCGCGTTAGCTCCTCGAGCATTGACGGCCGGAAAAGTCGCGTCACATCGCCAGTCCTCGCGTGCGGGGACGCGCTGCGCGACCTTCGAATCGGCCAGCCCGGCCGGTGGTTTAGCGGCTTCAGTAGCGGTGAGCGACGCCTAGCGTGCCAATGGACGCTGATCCCTGACGTTCAATTGGCGTTCTGTTACACGCCGCAACGCTCTTCACTTGACGCAACGGTCGCTATGCGAGCTGGACGTCGAGTTCACCAAACGCGAGCATCCGCAGACCGTGCACGTGTGTTGACGGCCATCAATGCAGCGGACGCGATGGCAGCGTAGCGCTTAGCTGCATGCAATAGGGTGCAAGCCTCCGAAACCATCGATTGGTAATCTGGGGGCCGATGCTCTGATTTTGAATGCCAATCAAGGAGACAATCAATGGTGACTACAATGCAGCGCGCACCCGCGACGGAGAGCGGAACTGCGTCTTCCCTGATCGCAAGCGATCGCGTCGAAGGCACTGCGGTCTATGATCCACAGGGCAAGCGCATCGGGAAGGTCGAGCGGCTGGTGATCGACAAGGCCGGCGGCCGCATCGCCTACGCGGTCCTGAGTTTTGGGGGATTCCTCGGTATCGGTGGGACCCACTATCCGATTCCCTGGCCGATGCTGAACTACGATGAAAAGCTCGGTGGATATCGCGTCGACATCACCGAGGAGCAACTCAAGAAAGCTCCGAAGGCCGAGCCAGTGGAAAGCTGGGAGCAAGCGAACCCGGACCGCGACGAGCGGGTCTATGGTTATTGGGAGCAACCCGCCCCGATGCAAGAGGGCCACACTTCTTCCCTCATCACCAGCGACAGCGTGGAAGGAATGCCGGTCTATGACGTACACGGCAAGCGCATCGGGAAGGTAGAGCGCCTGATGATCGACAAGCTCACCGGCCAGATCGCCTACGCGATCCTGAGTTTCGGCGGCTTCCTCGGCATCGGAGAGGACCACTACCCTATTCCCTGGTCGATGTTGACCTGGAATGAAAAGCCCGATGGCTTCCAGGTGGACATCACCGAAGGGGAGCTTAAGAACGCGCCGAAGATCGAGCAAGGGGAACATTGGG
This sequence comes from Bradyrhizobium sp. UFLA01-814, assembly GCF_046718885.1. Taxonomy (NCBI): domain Bacteria; kingdom Pseudomonadati; phylum Pseudomonadota; class Alphaproteobacteria; order Hyphomicrobiales; family Nitrobacteraceae; genus Bradyrhizobium; species Bradyrhizobium sp. UFLA01-814. The sequence goes on from NZ_JAQOSR010000009.1 coordinate 73,945, forward strand.
AGCAAACAATTCGGGCCCGCAACCAGGACGTCTACGACTATTGGCAGGTCAGATATTATTGGATTGTTGCTGCTTCCGATGTCCCGTGAACACTATCGCGAGGCCTCTCATCGAAGCATCACACCTCGGCGCGCCGCCGAAATCGTCGATTCCTGCGCGCCGGACGCAGTAGCTTCGGTTGGCAATCCCGCCCCGGGCGCGCGCTCGAACCGACGGCAGAGGGGATAGCTGAGCGGTTCGGTCGCTACGATCTCGCACTGGAAATTGTACATCATAGCGAGCAAAGTCGTGCACTTGGTAGCTGAGGTCCGCCACTAAACCTTGATCCGCCGCAGGGCCTGCCATGCGAACGCCCGTTTGGCGCACCACCATGTATCAGCCGGGCGATCGCTGATGTATCTGTATCGCTGCACTAGACTAACAGCCAACCTTCCAGGATCGCGGCGAGTTTCCGGCGCAACGTCAAATGTCCTGCCCGCACTCCGGTCAGGATTGGTGCCCTCGCGATCCAGCACAGACCACTGCGCTTGCGCGCGTACGCCCGCAGTCCGCATTGCCGACGCGACCCCCGCGACGTCTTGCCGCGAAACTCGAAATTGACCATGGCGCCGCGAGTGGGCGGGCATAGAAGCAGTAGCCGCAGCTGATGCACAAATCTTTCGAAGCAGCCTGAGGGCAATCGTCTGTCGGATTGATGCATGTTACACGGCCCCCCCCAACAGGGTCGGACCGTGCAATGCATGCATCGAAACCGAACTTACTTGGCTTGCCGTCATTCTCCAGGAGACGTCATTCTAGTTTTTGCGGATGGTGACGCAGGCATTGCAGCATCTACAAAGGAATTTCATGCACGCCATGGCTCTATCCTCTTACGCCGCCCTGATCTGACAAAGGGTGGCCTTCGGCTCATGCATGCCGGTCGATGGATCGTATCCGTAGGTCGTGAGCGTGTTCACGCTCTCGCCGAGTACGATCGGATCGGCACCTTTCGGATACTTGGGACGCAGATCGATGCCTTCGTACCAACCGGCAAAGTGGAAAGGCATCCAGGCAACTCCCTCGCCTACTCTTTCCGTCACAACGGCCTTCATGCGAGCCCTCGAATTACTCTCCGGCCCGGTTACCCAAACCCATCCGCCATCCTTGATTCCGCGGGCGCCTGCATCCACCGGATTGATTTCGACGAACATGTGCTGCTGCAGTTCTGCTAGCCATTTACTGGATCGCGTCTCTTCGCCGCCTCCTTCGTATTCTACAAGCCGTCCCGAACTCAGGATCAGGGGAAACTGCTTGGCAGTGCCTTTGTCAACGGCAGCCTTCTGAATGCTGAAGCCGATATTGGGCACGCGGAATTGCCTGGCATCCGGCAGCGTCGGATAATCAGCCACGAGATCCGGACGGGGGGTGTAGATCGGTTCGCGATGGACCGGAATTGGATCAGGCAAATTCCAGGCGATCATGCGCGCCTTGCCGTTGCCGTGCGGCGAGCAGCCGTGCTCGATCGCGACACGTTGAATGCCGCCGGAAAGATCCAGCGCCCATGACACCGCATCGGGATTGGCACGATTGACGCGTTGGATGACCTCCATTTCCTGCGGAGTCAGGTCCTTGTCCCAGCCCAGTTTCATCAGCACGGCCAGCGTAAACTCGGGGTAGCCGTCCTTGATTTCGGAACCGACCGAATACGACCCTTCGGCAAGCAAATTGTCGTGTTGCTCCTTTTCGACTTCCTGCCCGTTCTCCATCACCTTGCGCTTGACGATGCGTTCGACGCCGAACCGCGCGCGGAACGTGCCGCCGCCTTCGCTTACCGGAAGATTGGTATTGTAGAGAATCGGCGTGCCGGGATGTCTGTACTCGGGCGTCCCCCAGCACGGCCACGGCAGGCCGTAATAGTCTCCACCCACTTCCGGATCATCCTTCGGCGCCCGCAGGGTGACCAGATCGAATTTGGCTTGGTTCCTCATGTGCGCCTTGAGCCTCTCCGGCGATTGTCCGCAATAGCCCGTCGACCAGCCGCCGCGATTGATCTCGCGCAGAATATCCTCCGCCGACACCGCGCCGTTTTCTACCTTGATGTTCTTGAACATACGGTCGGCGAAACCCAGCTTGCGCGCGAGCAGATAGAACGTCTCGTAGTCGTTTTTCGATTCGAACGCTGGGTCCACGATCTTCTCACCCCACTGCAGCGAGCGGTTCGAGGCGGTTCGCGAACCATCCATCTCGAAGCTGGTGCAGGCCGGTAAAAGATAGATGCCGTTCTTGCGTTCCGAGAGCACCGACCATGCGGTCGGATACGGATCACACACAACCAAAAGTTCGAGCTTTTCTATCCCTCGCTTGGCTTCCGGCATCCGGGTGATCGTGTTGACGCCATGCCCCATGACGAACATCGCCTGCACATTGTCGGGCTGTGTGACCTGATCCTTCGGCAATAAACTCGCGTCGAACCAGCGCGTGCTCGGAATTCCCGGACTTTCCATCAGCGTTTTGCTCGCGAAGCGCGAAGCGATCCAGTCGTAATCGATCTCCCATACCCTGCACCAATGCTGCCAGGCATCCTGGGTCAGGCCGTAGTAGAGTGGCAACGTCGTCACATCGAGGCCGAGATCGGTAGCGCCTTGCACATTGGTGTGGCCGCGAAAAATATTGGCGCCGCCTCCGGGACATCCGACGTTGCCTGTCGCCAGCAGCAGTATGCAGCTGGCACGGACGTTCGCTGTACCGGTCGAGAATTGCGTCTGCCCCATAGCCCAGATCAATGTTGCGGGCTTCTCTTTGGCGAACATTTCCGCGACATGGCTGACCTGTGCTTCAGGCAGACCTGTAATACGCTCGACTTCCCGGGGCGTCCACTTCGCGACTTGCTTGCGGATCTCGTCGATGCCGTACGACCGCTGGTGGATAAATTCCTTGTCCTCCCAGCCGTTCTGAAAGATGTGCCAAAGCATGCCGTAGATCGTCGCGATGTGGGTTCCGGGGCGAACACGAAGATACTCCGTCGCGTGCGCGGCCGTTCGCGTCATTCGTGGATCGATGACGATCATGTTGGCCCGGTTCAGCTCCTTGCCTTCAAGAATGTGTTGAAGCGAAACCGGGTGCGCCTCGGCTGGGTTGCCGCCCATGACCATGATGGTCTTGGCATTTCGAATATCATTGCAGCTATTGGTCATCGCGCCATAGCCCCAGGTATTGGCTACCCCGGTGACCGTCGTGGAATGGCAGATACGCGCCTGGTGGTCGGCATTGTTCGTGCCCCAGAAGGCCGCAAGCTTGCGGTTGAGGTAGGCGGCTTCATTTGTGAACTTGGCGGATCCAAGCCAGTACACCGAATCCGGTCCGGACTTCTCGCGAATTTCAATGAGCTTGTCCCCGATCTCGTCGATGGCCTGCTCCCATAACAGACGCGTCCATTGGCCATCGACAAGCTTCACGGGGTAGCGCAAGCGGCGCTCACTCAAGACGTCATCTCGAACCGCAGCGCCTTTGCAGCAATGCGATCCACGATTGATCGGGCTGCCATAGTCTGGCTCCTGCCCGGTCCACACGCCGTTCGTGACTGTTGCGATAACCGAACAACCGACGGAACAATGTGTGCAGATGTTCTTACGGGTGTTAACTGTGGCACCCGCGGGAGGCGGCGGGCCGGCTTCCGCCTGGCGAACGCAACCGAGCGGTAAGTCGCCAAGCACCGCCAGCGCACCGATGGTGACGCCCGAGCGGTTCAAGAAGGCACGGCGATCAATACCCGTGCATGGTGGAGACGGCGCGACAGCTGCTTGCCCACGACTGCGACGTTCCGACTTCCTGAACAGCATGCGCGCCTCCTTATCGGGCGGGATAGCTGTTGACGCGATAGAAGTTTTGAACCTCGGCTGAGTTCGCCCGGTAACGGGGCTTCCGCTTACCGCTACCCGTGGGCTCAGCCACGATGGGCTCGATGGTCAACGTTCCAGCGGTCGCGGCGGCAGTGCTTACAATCGCGAGGCGAAGCAGATCACGCCGGTACACGGCTGCCTGGACACGTCCCTTCATACACAAGCCTTTCCAAGTGGTTCCAACGGGCGTTGGAGATCAAACTCAATTGTCACTATGCGCACAGCACGAGACGTGGGCATGATGACAAACATCATTTTCTAGACGGACTTTTTTGACCCCGTATACGGCATCAGCAAACCGCAAGGCCGGACCGGCAATGGGGCCATTCATCGGGGCTCTCCCTTCGTGCAGCCACGTCACGCGTTAGTACCTAGGAGAAGGATCAACGATGCTCTTGGTCGCACCGCCCGGCGCGGGTTGCATGTCTGGCGGTGTGCCCCCCTGTGGACTTGTCGGTGGAGCGCCGCCAGTGCCGGTCGATAGTGGGCCGGTCCAGCCCTGTGGCTGGGGTTGACCCTGATTGTCCGGCAATACTGTACGCCCGGTACTCCAAGGAGCATCTCCCGACTTTTTATCTTCACTCTGCGGCTGGGCTGCACCCATGGAGCTGCAAATGCCCAGGATGAACGCGGCAAGCGCGACGCAGGTATACGAACTTCGCATGTGGTCTCTCCCTCTTGTCGGACCAGCGGAGCGATGAACCTAAGCCTAGACGCGTGGATTTCGCTCAGCATCGGCTGGTCGTAATCGAGATTGGCAACCGTAATCCCACCCGAAGCGGCCATAACAGCGACACAGCTCGAGGAGAGGGTCGGCGGACGACTCAACGACACGTCTGCTTGGCCTACATGATCGACATGGGACATGCGGCAGAAGTCCAACTTTGTTCAGATCAGCCTATCCAGCAGCGTCGAATCTTCTCAACACTCGGCCGTCTTTCGTTCCAGGAGTACGGAAGCGTGGCACAGTATGCCGCTGCAGTTGTCTTAGGGCCTTGACGGGGATCAGTTTTCATGAATGGGAGATGCTCAGCTGAGATCCTCATCAAACGGTGATGCTTCAACAGCAGACATTCCACGAAAGAGGCTGCGCACCAACTCGTCGCCTTTATCTTGGGGCCAATCACTAGAGTAATCCGGTTCGAAATCGGAGCGACCTGGTAAGACCGAACAGGCGCGCGACCAGGACGAGCTTCGAAAGTTCGCCGACAATCAATGTGACGCGACAACAACCAAAAGCCTGTGCCAATCAGCGCTGGTTTGAACTTTGACGGCAAAATTGATGACCCTCAATGAACATCGAACCATGATGTCCGATGCTCCACCACCGAGGTACCGAGCAGAGGAGTAAACCTGAGATGAGGATATTGATCGTACTAACCTCGCACGACCGACTTGGGGACACTGGGAAGAAGACTGGCCTCTGGTTCGATGAACTCGCTACGCCCTATTACATCTTCAAGGACGCCGGCATCGTTCTCACACTTGCATCTCCCGACGGAGGCCTGCCCCCGGTCGATCCAAGAAGCGAGTGGGCCGAAGCGGAGACCGAAGCGACTATTCGCTTTCAGCGCGATAGTCATGCACAAACCGAGTTGGCGAACACCCGGACGCTGTCGAGCATTTCGGCCCGCGACCATGATGCCGCCTTCTATCCAGGCGGCCACGGGCCGTTATGGGATCTCGCCAATGATCCCCACTCAATCGCACTGATCGAAACCATGGCCTGCACGCGTCGTCCATTAGGGCTCGTCTGCCATGGGCCCGGCGCGTTGCGTTCTACCAGGGCATCCAATGGGCTGCCCCTTGTCGCCGGCAAATCCGTCACCGGATTTTCCAACCTCGAGGAGGCTGCAATTGAACTGACTGACGTCGTACCGTTCCTGGTCGAAGATATGTTGAGGAACAACGGCGGCAACTATTCCCGGAAAGAGAAATGGCAGCCCTATGCCATCTCCGATGGCGACCTGATCACGGGACAGAATCCAGCATCCTCGGAAGCTGTTGCCAACGCTCTACTCGATCGACTGGGGATCAAGGGCCAGACGCAAAAGTTGGTGACGTCGCGGCTCGGAGCGCTTGAATAGTACTGCGGCCTGCCCGAATGCAGGCGCCGGTCAATTGGGAAAATCACGCAGGCGCTCGTCGAGTGAGCAGCAGCGGTCAGCGACGGGACAGCGCCATCGCAAAAATGATACGGTTATGGCTGTGATCTTTGCGCCGCGCTCAAGTTCATTCTTGGGTTTGATAATCCAGGCAAAGGAGACCTCCCATGAGCCCCGAAAGCCTTATGCCGTCCTGGTCATCGTCGCGCTCGTCTGTTTTGCAATCGTGCTGGTGCTGTGGGCACGCATCGGTACCAATGGACCTGCCAGCATGGACGCAAAAAGAAAGTCGCCCGAACCACCCGAACAGCCCGGACGCCACGGCAAGTGCTGGGTCTGCTAAGCGCTTGAAACCCTTTCTAGGTTCACTTAACCTGTTGACCGGCGACTTTACCGACTTTTCGCTCCTGCCCTTCCGCCAGCAATGCCTTGCGGACCAGCTTGAACTCCTGCAGCGAAGCAGGGTCGACCTTGGGGAACTGCAAATCGAGCCTGTTGAGCGCGCTGACGACAGTGGAGCCGATCACCACTCGCGCGAACCATTTGTGATCGGCCGGTACCACATGCCACGGCGCCGCCTCGCTTGAGGTATGCCTGATAACCTCCTGATACGCCGCTTGGTATTTCTCCCACAGTGCGCGCTCGGCGATATCGGCCATCGAAAACTTCCAGTTCTTCGAAGGCTCATCCAGGCGCGCGAGAAAGCGCTGGCGCTGTTCTTCCTTCGATATGTTGAGGAAGAATTTCAGGATGATTGTGCCATTGCGCGCGAGGTAGCGCTCAAAGGAAGAGATGTCCTCAAACCGCTCGCGCCAGATATTCCTGGTAATCAGCCGGTCGGGAATCTTCTCCTTAGCGCGAATCTCAGGATGCACCCGCACCACCAGGCACTCTTCATAATAAGAACGGTTAAAGATGCCGATGCGGCCACGCCGCGGCAGCGCGATCACGCTGCGCCACATGAAATCATGATCGAGCTCAAGCGTTGACGGCTGCTTGAAGGAATGGACCTCGCAGCCCTGCGGGTTGATGCCCTTGAAGATGCTCTTGATGGCACTGTCTTTGCCGGCGGCGTCCATGCCTTGGAAGATCAGCAGCAACGACCAACTGTTCTGCGCGTAGAGCTTTTCCTGGAAATCACTCAACCGTTTGTGGTTGGCCTCGATGATCTCCTCGCCCTGGCCCTTGTCGAGACCTCCCCTCTCCCTGGTCTTCTGCGATTTGAGGTGAAACTCGCTCGATCCGTCGAAGCGGAACGGAGCTACAAAAGGCCTCAACTCGGCTGCGAAAGAATGCGAAGGCTTTTTGTTCATGGTGGTTGAGGTGTTGGTCGGGGGTGGCCCGCAGTATGAAATCCGGTGCAAAGGTATCGAAAGCGCGATTCGCTTCTTCCTGTTCAACGATCAGCATCGTCTCGTTGGCTGGAATCAATTTCCAGCGTGCAACTCTGCGCCGCTTCGTTTGAGACATCGGCGACCGCATTACGTATTTTTACGGTGCGGGAATTCGCAGCATTTAGTTGAACGTTCTTGCGAGGCGATCGTTCATCTTTCCGGTCGGTTCCCTCGAAAAGCGTTACCCCCAGCCAAAGCAAGGGTGCGAGTATGAATATAAAAACTCATCCCGTGGCCTGCTATCGGTGGATACTCTCGGTACAACGGCGCGCAGTGAAGCGGCTGGATCGTTCGCCAAGATTAGGCCCGCCATCATGTTCAGGAAATTCCCAAATAATGGGCCGTGCGTCCGGACGGTTAGCGGCAGATCGTTGATCTAATGCTTCCGCAGGATTTCGCTGTCTCGGATATTCAGAACGAAGCGACGATTGAGGCCATCGCCGAGCCGCTTTGTCATCTCGCAGCCAAAGGAAGGCCAGAATGCCCAAGTTGAAGACCAAATCAGGCGCAAAGAAGCGCTTCAAGGTGACTGCCACCGGCAAAGTAATGGCAGCCCACGCTGGCAAGCGCCACGGCATGATCAAAAGAACCAAGAAGCAGATTCGGCAGCTTCGCGGCACCCGCGTGCTGTTCAAGACCGACGGCGACAACATCAAGAGATACTTCTTGCCGAACGTCTGAGCGCGACCCGCGATCACGCTCCCGCTTAGCCGAGTCGCGCCCCCGCTCGACCCGGCATGTCGCTTTTCCTCTGCTGGTGGGGACAAAACGGACATTGAATAAGGGAAATGTGAGCAGTTGCGAATTTTACGCTCACGCGAAACGGGCCAAATGTTCAGTGGTTCTCCTTAGCTAACCACCCCTTGGATCCGCCACCCACCGGCTTGCGATCCGTCAATGCGAATGGCCGGGCCGGGAGGGATATTGAGCCAGCTCAAGCGGAGTGGCGAACATGGATACGGAACAAATCATTCTAGGCCTGTTGCTGCTGCTGTTAGTCGGTGGCGTCGCTTATTACCTGTTGCAGCATGGATCGCAGGCCCTGCGGCCGGATCCGGCAACGCGGCGACAAGCCGACTTGCGACGGCAATCGGAAACCCAGCGGGATTTTCAGCGCGTCTTTTCAATGACGAGCGCGCAGGGGAAGGAGGGCCTGATCAAGCGCTGGATGGATCGGACCGGTTGCGACCGCACGGAAGCCATGCGACTGGCAACGGAAGAGTGGCGCCGGGATAACCGCTGAAACCCAAGTCTATCTCCAAGTCAGTTAAGCGCTAGGTCCGGTTGCGCCTTTAGCCCTGACTTGCTTTACGGCCGTCAACCAGCCTTCCGACGGACCAACCGGCGCGCATTCTTTCGATCAGGCGGCCGACGACATCTGTCATGAGACCATTCATGACGCCGCCGGACGTTCTTCAGAAAATCAGCTGCACCGTATGCCTCGACCAGCGCATTTTCGCCCGCTGCTTGGATCGACTGTTTGCTGATGCCGCGCCTCGATGGCGTTTCGGGCGCGAGACCTCTATCTAACCATCTCCTGAACTCAGTGCGCTAGTGAGGATTGTCCACGGCCAAGTAGCGGCGCATCGTTACATTTATTAACCATCTGCCATGACATGCACTCATCGATGCGCCGGCCATGTCGAGTGATGTTACGGCAGGACCCGGTCAGAAAACGCGTCGCTTTGAGCTCGGCAGCGCCCAATTCTCCCGGCGCCCTGGCCGTCAGATAGAGTTCGATCAACGGCGTTGCGCCGAACCCTGCGAGCTCAAGGCGCATCATACGACGACATCGGCCGGTCCGCTCCTTGCGTGCGCACATGATGCAGGTAGCTCTGTTCGAGAGTCGCGGAGGTTGCGTGATATCAACGCGCCGCGCCGTCCGACCTCCATGATTGATGAGATGGCTGGCACACTGGTTGCCACATTCGTTGTGCCCGAGCGCGAAGGAGCATCGCATGAACAGAAATGTACCCTTAAATTATCTTCCTGATCGCGATGGTCTGCGTTGCCATAGTTCTGATGATCTGGGCCATGAAAGAAACAAGCACCGGACGACGGGAGTTCCAAGCCTCTGGCACGCCGCGAAGCGCATATACGCAACCCAATGCGAGCCCCGTTCCAGCGGTTCCGGCGCCCAATAACGATACCCATGCCGACAGCGCCAGGGGCAGCAGCAGTCCCCAAAACAAAAGCCGGTAGCGTAGTTTATCAGGGGGGAATTGGCCTACTGAGCAACATCGTCCGTGCTATGCACCTTCAGGACCATGGCCCCTGTACGGCGGAAGCATTCCAGGGAAAGCCTCGCGGCGCGTGCTGTGCTGTCAGCCACTGATCGGTAGTGAAAGCCTCGATGGCCCAAGAGCCGTTGAACCGGCCGAGGCCGGAGTTCTTCTCGCCGCCAAACGGACAGGTCGGCAAATCGATGACAGGCTGATCATTGACATGGGCCATACCGACCTGCATTCGCTGGGCAAAGTGCATGCCCCGGTGCACGTCGCGCGTGAACACGGCGCCGCTTAATCCAAAACTTGTTTCATTGGCTACAGCCAACGCTTCTTCGGCATTGCCGACTCGGAGAATCGGCGCCACCGGCCCGAATATTTCCTCTGCTGCAAGTTCCATTTCGTTAGTAACGTTTACGAAGATATGCGGTGGCAACACCAATCCGTTCGGCTCGCCGCCGAGCACCTGCTTCGCGCCGTCTTCGCGCGCGCGGCCAATGCGTTCCATCAACTTGCGAAGCTGCGAGTTGTTGATGATCGGGCCGACCATGGTGTCACTGTCGCTGGGATCGCCGATTTTCAGCCTCGCGACCCGCGCGGCGAAGCGCTCGACGAACGTATGATAAACGGCCTCCTCGACGATGATGCGGTTAATTGCGATGCAGATCTGGCCCTGGTGCAGAAACTTGCCGAACACTGCGGCCTCGACGGCCTGATGCAGGTCGGCGTCCGCGAGCACAACGAAGGGAGCATTACCACCGAGCTCCAGATCGACACGCTTGATGATCGGCGCCTTCGCCGCAAGTTCCGCGATGTTGCGGCCGACTGGCGTCGAGCCGGTAAACGAAACCACCCGCGGAACGGGATGACTGACGAAAGCGTCGCCGATTTCGCTGCCCGCGCCGACCACGACGTTGAGGAGACCCGCCGGCAGGCCGGCTTCCTCGAAAATTTTCGCTAACAGTAATCCCCCTGTCACCGGTGTATCGCTCGCCGGCTTCACCACGACGGCATTTCCCACCGCCAGTGCCGGCGCGATGGTGCGGTTGCTCAGGTGCAGCGGCCAGTTCCACGGACTGATCGCGCCGACAACGCCGACCGGTTTGCGCCGCACCTGATTTTCCTTGCCCGGAATGTCGGACGGAATGATGCGGCTTTCGACGGCATGCGGGACCGAGGTGGCCCAAAGCATGACGGTATGAGTCACTTCCCACTCGAGGTTCGCCTTGAGCCGCGTGCTGCCGGATTCACTGATCAGCCAATCGACGATTTCACCGCGGCGCGCTTCCATGATCTCTGCTGCCCGACGAAATACATGCGCTCGGGCGGGCGGTGCTGAGGCAGCCCACTCCACCTGAGCCTTGGCACCCCCTGCAAATGCCGCATCAAGATCGCTGCGATCGGCCTGCTTGATTTCGAGGAGGACGTCGTCGGTATAAGGATTTGTGTCAACTAACCTGCTTTCTGCCCGGCCGTGGCGCCAGTCGCCAGCGATCGGAAGCAGCTCGAGGTGGTCATAAGGTTTCAGGTCTATCGTTTGAACTCTCGCGCCAAGCTCCTTTGTGGCTTCGCCTCGATCGGAATTCCGTTTGGCAGTACGCGCGGCCATGTCCTTCACCTTACCAGGTTGGCTTCCGTGACCGACGATGACGATGCTCCACTTGAGGGCCGTCAACGTAATTGTCGGGAGCATCATGCGCCATCAGTCAGTCTCGCTTAAGGCGGCGTTGCCCACGCCTTTACAGCCCACCTGCAGCGCGCGGCATGGCATCAATAAAATCTCGGGATCGCGCCTCCGTGCGGCGTCGGCCGATCCGACAAGTCAAGCATGATTTCATCAACGTAACACCAGCCCCAGCCTTCGGGCGGATCATAGGCTTCAATGATCGGGTGATTGGTTGCATGAAAATGCTTCGTCGCGTGGCGGTTGGGCGATTGATCACAGCAACCGACATGACCGCAGGTTCGGCAGACGCGCAGATGCAGCCATGGATCGCCCAGTTGCAGGCATTCTTCGCATCCAAGGGCACTGGGAACGACGTCGCGAATTCCCGCCAAATGCCTGCAGCCTTGTGCCATTCCATACTCAATGTCTGTTCTACTTCAATGATAGCATAGCGTGCGGGCCGGCTGGCCTGCCTTGACGGTCGTCAACTTTCCAGTGCTTCTGCCTATCGGGGCTGCATCCCCCATGAACAGATATGCGTAGCACTCACCGTCATCGGCTCGACAATTGTAGATCGAGCTTGTGGGTTTCAATGAGGGAGCCCAATCGTTGGAACTGTCGACGCGCGACCCCGTTTCACTCACGATCAATCATGGCCGCCAGCACCCCGCCAAAATCAGAGGAGGTCGTCTACCCTGCCGTTGTGGGCACTCTCCTGGTGGCTCTTACCAGGTTAACGGCAGCCCGGCTGACCGGCAGCTCTTCTATGTTCAGCGAAAGTGCGCGCTCCTTTGTCGATACCGGCAACGAGGCACTGCTGCTCTATGGTTATTACCGGTCGCGCCGGACACCAGATCCTAGTCACCCATTAGGTAGGGAACTATATTTTTGGGGCTTTGTGGTCGCGCTGCTGCTCTTCGCGGTTGGGGCTGGACTGTCTGTCTACGAAGGAATCACGCATATTGCGGAGCCTTCTAAGATTCAAAGCATAGTCATCAACTACATCGTTCTTGCGCTTTCGGCTGCATTCGAAGGCACATCTTGGTGTATTGCGCTCATTACGTTCCGTGCCGTGAAGGGCGATATATCTCAGCTACTGGGACGCCATCAGGCGCAGCAACGACCCGCCCTCTTTCATGGTACTTCTAGAAGACACGGCCGCGCCAATAGGCATCTCGATCGCCGCCCTCGGCATCTTCCTTGCGGATCGCCTGCAGATTCCGTCTATCGATGGCATCGCCTCGATTCTGATCGGCAGCATTCAGGCGATCTTGGCGCTGGTCCTGGCGCGAGAGAACAAGGAGCTGTTGATCGGCGAGCGCGCCGATGAAGCAATCAGCACCTCGATACTTGAGCTTGCGGCAAGACACCGGGACTGGAGGGCGCAACGGCGCGCTCACTGTGCATCTTGCCCCGGACAGATTGTTGTGACACTGAGCCTCGAATTTTCGGATGATCTCCGCACGCCAGAAATCGAGCAATGTGTAGAGTCACTTGAGCGTCGCATTCGGGAGACGCATCCTGAAGTCGATTCCGTTTTTGTCAAACCGCAGACAGCCCGAACCTTCCAGTCCTCCCGCAAGGCCAGTTCGCTGAGCGGCTCCGGCCCTAACCTTGAACGACGAGCGAAGGTTCGCTTGGGCCAAAAACCAGGACTCCGACCTGCTCCCTCCCCGTCCGCTCTACCTCGAAAACGGCTATCGGTGGCTGGCGCCATTAAGACACCTCGCATTCACGAACCACCGCCTATGAACTCGCAAGGCTCCTCAGGCTTCGAACCGAAAGCGATTACCGTCCAGTTGCCTTCGCGACGCGGCTACGTGCCGCGTGACCAACGAGTCGGCGAGCAGGCTAGAGTCCCTCTCGAGGAGATCGCTCAAGTAGTTGCGGCTGAGCAGAGGGTGAAGATCGGAGCCGTGAAGCCTCTCCGCCCTGGCGTCGCGGATTTCGCCTCGACCTCCAACGTGCTTCATTCGGCAATGCGAGAGCTCCCTTTCTGCAAATCTTTACATGCGGTGTTGTAGCCGAAACACGAATCTCACTTGAGGTGGCGTCCATTCTCGATCACCGATCGCAGCTCGCGCTCAGGTGCTTTGCTCAACAGTCCGGAATGCTTCATGAGAAGTCGATCATTGTAGACGGAACGGTTGTCTGGGTTGGCTCCGCCAATCTCACTTGGCGCGGCATCAAGCAAGCACTTGAAGCGTTGCATGCCTCCGCAAAATTGAAAAACGGTGCGGAACAGCGTCCATCGCTTCGACGATCTTTGGAATCGATCCGTGCCTCTGAGCACCGTCGTTACTCTGACGCGGCTCCATCCAGTGATAGCGACGAATTCATCACCACAAGCTGGCTTGCCATTTCGCCTGTTCGAGTAAGACGAAAGCAAGGTCAGATCGTGTAGACGGAATTACCGATACCGACATTCAGTTCGGGTAATTAGTCGACCGGCTTTTCCTTTTCGTTCCGTCGAGCGGATCGAGCATCTGCGCCATATTCTTGAATGTGAAATCGGTCCTCCAACCCCACGCTCCGAATCTACGGTTTGCGCGGTGACTACCGGTGACATCGCGGAACTAACTGCGACACCCGTTGTCGCACCATTTTCAGGCTGCGCTGTTGCTTCGAGCGGTTGGATACAGTGGAGAATCGGAGCGACGGAGAGAGTGTCAGTCAATCCCTATTGAAAGACAAAGCATTTTCGATCTTCCGGCGCCCAAACCCACAATTTGAGCTACGGAAAGAATGGGTTTCGCCCGCCCCAAAGGTCGAAACGCGCGGCCAAGTTATGGGAGGAGCAGACGACCGGCTGCCAGCGGAATTGATGGTCGCAGCGTTTGGCTATTAGTCCTCCGGCGAGCTCCAACCTAGCAAACGCAAAGCAACCCAGAAAATAACTCCCTTGGTGTTGACGCTTCGAACAGCAAGAGGTCGCGACCATCCGCCATGTGATCGCGGATGGCGCGATTTCCTCGGACGAAAGTCATGTCACCCTCCCGCAGGCTACCGTAAGCGCGAAGCAGGTCGCGTTGTGGTCGCGGCGTCAATGTTGTTGCCTCACGTGATCGAGTTCAGGAAGTCGTCAGACTGCGCCTCAGTGAAGTACAGATGCGCGTGCGGAAATGCGTCCAGTCCGATCTGACGCACGTGATTCCGATGTTATCGAGCGGGCGCTCCGAGTTGTTGGCGACCGCCATCACGAAATCGAACGGCACCTGCCTCCTCAGCAGCACATTCTGCGTGTGGACGATCGCAAATGGCCGTGGTGGAGCGCTCCACGAAGCGGATCAAGGGGCCGGCGCACCGCCGAGCGCGCGCATGCGCCGCTCTAGCACGGCCAGCACCGGCGCCGACAACTGCACAAGCAGCATCGGCGCCGCTTCGAAAGAGAGGCAAAAACTCGGGGTACGACGCTCGACGAATCTGAGGGATGCTCGGGACTGCACTCCTCCTGGCGACATCGGCCCCTATTCGCAACCGGGTTCGGCCTCCTCGCCCGCGCTGAATTGCTGCGCTGGTTCCCGGAGGTCGCGCAGGAACTGTGCTCGGCCGTGCAACCATTCTCTGCACGCTCAGCCTTTGCGTCTACATTGGAGCGGTACGATTGTTCCGGGTGCACGAACTTTCGGAACTAAACGCATTGCTATGGCGCAAATCTCCAGCAAATCGAGAAGCGACCTGACGAAGCAGTGCTCACCGACGCGGGCTCGCCCCCTTCGCGAGTAGACCGCGCGCGACAGTCCGGCATCACCTAGCTGGCGAGGCCGCCAAAGCAAGCCACGAAATAGCCGGCATGCGGGGCCGGCAATTCGAGATTCATAGAATTTCCGATGATGCTCCGCGATCCCGCGTGCGCTGTTCGGCTCGTCCGTCGGCTTGCAGATCGACAAACCACGACTTTGCGGGCGGGCCCATCACTTCTCCCGGTCGCCTATTTCGCCGAACCAGGCGCAATAATATCCAGCGTAAAGTTGCGGCATTTCCAGGTTCACTGAGTCGCCGACGCCCGGCACGACGACGAGTCGGCAGTCCGGCATTACTGTTGCAGCCGGACTTCTCCTTCAGGACGTGGAGTTTCGAGATGTGGGCTGACTGCGCTTAAGGTTTCCCGCCTTCCGGAAGTCGCGCGGGAGCACACCGTACAGGGCCCTGAAGCTTCGGCCGAAATGAGTCATGTCCGAAAAACCCCAGCCTCGGGCTATTTCGCTCACCGTCCTATGGTTCTGCAGCGGGTCTTCCAACGCTTGTCGGCAGCGTTGGAGCCGCATGGCCAATACAAGCCGCATGATCGAGGTGCACTCCTTAGCGAGTAGGTCATTGGCATGACGGACACTCACTCCGGCAGCCTCGGCCACGGTCGCGGCATTGAGCTTAGGGTCGCTGAGGCGCGCTTCAATTGCTGAACGCACGCGCAATAGCGACAACGCCCACGAAGAAATGCGTGACCTTGATGAGCCGCAGGTACCGAGTAGCGACATTGCAACTAGATCGACAACCTGATTGCTGGCGATTTCCTGTGCGGTGAAGGTCAGCCGATCGGAGATACTGGGCAGCATCGCCAGGAACGACGAGGTCCAACGATTGTCGGGATTGGATGGCTTCAACGCAATCGCGGTCAGATCGCGAATCCTTCCCACACGGGCTTCGAGCGCGCCCCGCGCGACTTTGACAACAAGCAACTTTGAAGCCGCCGAGAATCTTGCGGCATATGGCAAG